>NZ_LGDB01000227.1:0-149703 GCF_001279655.1 Streptomyces sp. WM6372
CGGCAGCTTCGCCCTCGGCAACACCGTGTCGGTACAGACCGTTCCCGCCATCAGCAACGCCAATGCCGGCGGCGACGGTTCCGTCTACGTCACGTTCGTCGGCAGCGCGATCTAGGCCGGACGGTCTTGGACGTCTGTCCCGCAGCGGCTCGGGCCGGTGCGGGACAGAGGCGTACCCGGAGGGCGGCCCATCGCCCACGCTCCGATGCTCCTGCCGCGGACGGTGTCCGCGGCAGGAGCATCGGAGTGGAGAGGAACGCTGCTCCCTCGGGCGTCAGTTGACGCAGGTGCTCACCGGCGCAGGACTGCGGTCGCAGTTCGTGGGCGTGTTGTTGGCGAACACGGAGCCGGGGACGGTGGTGATCGCGACGTTGGTCCAGATGCCGCCCGGGGCGGGATCCGCCGGTGCCGAGTTGTTGGAGACCGAGGCGCCGGTGAAGGTGACGGTGCTGTCGCTGTTGTAGACACCGGCCGCGAAGGAGCCGGTGCCGGCCACCTTGTTGAAGTCGATCGCGGAACCGTCGACGTTCACGGTGACGCCCTGACCGAAGTCGTTGCCGGCGTGGATGCCGCCGCCTTGTGAGTACCGCCCCGAGAGCAGGTTCTTCGTCACGTCCGAGCCGTTGTTGATGTTCAGCGTGCCGCCATTGGCCAGGATGCCGCCGCCCTTGGCGTTCTCGCCGATGACCTGGTTCGCGGTGACCTTGGTGTTGTCCAGGGTCAGCGTCCCCTCTCCCAGGAGGTGGATGCCTCCGCCGCCTCCGTCGATGCCGTTTCCGGCGACCTTGTTCCCCGCGATGCTCGCGTTCTTGATCGTGTGGGTACCGCTGACCACCACGACTCCGCCACCCGAGCCCGTCTGAACGCCGCCGGTGGTGATCCGGTTGTCGGCGATGACCGTTCCGTCCACGGTGGAGGTGCCGGCCGTGAGGTCCAGGCCGGCGCCGAGGTCGTCGGCGGTGTTGAACTTGATGTTGCCTCGGGTGACCGTGAGCGTGCCCGATGCCTTGCCGATGCCCCCGGCGTTGCCGGCCCGGTTGCTGAGGATGTCCGTGTCGACGAGGCTCGTCGTGCCTTCGGAGTAGATGCCGCCCCCCGTGGTGGCGCCACCGGTCGTTCGGTTGTCCCTCACGATGCTGTTGCTGAGCGTGAGGGTGCTGCCGACCCTGCCCCTGATGCCTGCGCCGAGGTTGCCGGTACTGCCCTCCACGGTCACGTTGTCCCCGATGAACGTGCCGCCGTTCTGGACCAGGATCGCACCGCCACCGATGTTGCTGGCCGGCTCCCCGTTCTCGACGCTCAGATCGAAGGCGCTGAGCTTGCCGCCGGAGGCGATGTCGAAGAGGCGGAAGTTCGCGGGGACGGTCCTTTTGATCGTGGCGTTGTTGCCGTTGATGGTGATGCCCGCGGCGAGCGTGATGGGCGGAAGCCCGTCGTCCGCCGATGCGGCCGCGGTGACCTCGTAGACGCAGTAGGACGTCAGGTTCAGGACCGGGTCCCCCATGCCGCTGTTCGCATTGTTGATCGCGGTGACCAGATCCGCCGTGGTGCAGCCCACCGTGACGTCTGCGTGGGCAGGCACCGCGGATGTGGCCGTCGCCGCCAGCGTCGTCAGGGCGAGGGCGGTCAGGTGCCGCAACCGCCGCGAGGTCGTCCTATGCCGTGTCATCGTCGTGCCTTTCGTACCTGGGCTGCGGGATCCGCACGCAGGAGCTGAGCCACAGCAGGTGCGGGTCGGGGTCCGGTGTCAGCACGCGGCGGGGCGCAACGCGGCTGAGACACGCAGTAGGGGTAACCGCACCACGGCGACTTCATGCCGTCCGCCGCCCCGAATACCTCATCTGTCATGCATCCGGACCGCAGTGGCCGCTCGATCAGCGGCAACAGCGCCCCCGGACCGTCCGGCCCGCCGCCCTCCAAGAAGGCTCCCGCCGTGGCCCCGACGCCCCGATAGCCGGACCGCGGGCGCTGCGCGTCAACAGAGCGCCACGAAGGTCGAACCCTCCGTAGTCGAGCTGCTACCTTTCGTGATCGACGAGGGAAGTGATCATGCGGAGAAGGGTGCGTCCATGAAGACGGTCGGGAGCACGACCCGTGCACTGGCGTTCGCGGTGGTGAGCCTGCTGGCGGCGGCAGCGGTACCGGCCGGGCAGGTCTCCGCCGCGACGGGGCGGGCGGCCGAGTGCCGCAACGTCGGAACCTCGTTCACCGACAAGCTGATCCCCGGCCAGTGCATCAGCCACGGCGCCCACCGCCTGGAGATGCAGTACGACGGCAACCTGGTCCTCTACTCGGGCAGTCGGGCCTGCTGGGCGAGCGGCACCGACGGAACCGACGGGGTGTACGCCGAGTTCTCGGGCGACTGGAAGCCCGACTCCCCGTACCTTTCCCTCGAATCGCAGTTCGGGCAGCTCAGGAAGTACCGCGGGAAGTACACCGGACTGCACAAGACGGGCAACGTCAGCATCAACGCCAAGGGCGAGGTCTGGATCGCGTACGGGAAGCTCGCGGGCTGCTGATCATGGCCGTCGACGGAAAGCCGGCGCGTGGCGCGGCCGCGCTCGTCCTCGCCTGCGCCGTCCTGTTCGGCGCGCCGACGGCCGCCGGAGCGGCGGGCGGCGCGCACCCGGCCGCCGGGGCCGCCGCCGTGCCGGTGCGGCCGGCGGACGCGTGCGTGGCGGGCGAGAACCTGGGCGAGATCGCGAACAACTTCATCTCGCGGTGCCGGAGGGGGTCCATCCGGCAGGCGTTCCCCGGGGAGCACTACGGGGACACGCTCGGGTACATCCGGGGCTGCGGGCTCAAGTCCTGCCAGACGGCGTGGAAGCTGCTGAACGACAACCGGTTCAAGAAGTGAGGACGTACGTCGCCGTTCTCGTCTGCGTCGCCGAGGCCGCGGCCCCGGCGACGTCCGGCGGCCAAGCGCCCCTGTACCGGGAGAGCTTCGTCCTGCTGACCGCCCGGACCGAGGACGAGGCCAGGTCGAAGGCCCGGGCCCACGGCGAGGGCCTGGAGACGAGCTACCGGAACGAGCGGGGTGAGCTGATCACCTGGACGTTCCGTCAGCTCGTGGACGTCGCGGAGCTGCCGGACGAGCGCCTGGGCGACGGAACGGAGCTCTACACGCGACACTTCCGGGACTTCGCCGCGTACACCGCGTTCGAACCCCTCCTCTCGGGCGAGGACCTCTGACGCGTGGGACCTCTCGAGCTGCGTTCCCCGGCCGTCCGCCGCAGCACGTCCCGGCGGGCGCTGCTCGCCGGGTCGGTCGGCAATCTCGTCGAGTGGTACGAGTTCGGCGTCTACGGGTGCCTGGCCACCGTCATCGCCGCGAACTTCTTCCGGTACGAGGGGAGCAGCGGAGCCGAGGCGCTGGTGGCCACGTACGCCTCGTTCGCGCTCGCCTTCTTCTTCCGGCCCGTCGGCGCCGTGCTGTTCGGGCGGCTCGGCGACCGGCTGGGGCGGCGGCCCACCCTCATCGTGGTCGTCGGCCTCATGACCCTCGCCACCGTGACGATCGGGCTGCTGCCGACCCGCGCCGCCATCGGCTCCGCCGCGCCCTGGCTGCTCACCCTCCTGCGGGCGCTGCAAGGGCTCTCCGCGGGGGGTGAGTTCGGCGGGGCCGTCGCCCTCATGACGGAGTACGCGCCCGTGGGCCGCCGCGGCCTCTTCGGAGCCTGGCAGTCCTTCACCGTCGCGCTCGGCCTGCTCACGGGGGCCGGTACGGCCGCCGCCCTGGCGAGCGCGCTGCCCGCCGGAGCCCTGCACGCGTGGGGCTGGCGCATCCCGTTCCTGCTGGCCCTGCCGCTGGGTGCGGTGGCGCTGTGGCTGCGTACGGCCTTGGAGGAACCGCCCCCGCCGCCCCCGCCGCCGGCTCCCGCGGCGGACGTCCGTCCCGCCCGCCCCCGGGAGCTCGCGCGGGCCGTCGTCCTCGGCATCGGGCGGATCATGGGGTGGTCCGCGGCCGGGTACACCTTCCTCGTCGTCCTGCCGTCGTACCTCCAGGCGACCCTGGGCGCCTCCCTCCGCGAGGCCCTGTTCGCCACCGCGCTCGCCAACGCCGGGTTCGCCGCCTCGATCCTGCCCGCCGGGGCGCTCAGCGACCGGATCGGCCGGCGCCCGGTGATGCTGGGCGGAGCCGTCGGCGTCGTGGTCCTCGCCCTCCCCCTCCTCCACGTGCTCCGGTCCCCCGACGCCTCGCCGTGGTCCAGGGCCGGGGCCGTACTGCTCGCGGGTGCGCTGGTCGGCCTGATGGCCGGACCGGGGCCGGCCATGCTCGCCGAGATGTTCCCGCGCCGGGTGCGCTGCACCGGGCTCGGACTGGCCTACGCCCTCGCCAACGCGGTGTTCTCCGGCTGCGCCGGGCTCGTCATCACCGCCCTGATCGCCCGGACGGGAGACACCTCCGTGCCCGCCTACTACGCCGCCGGCGCCTGCGCCCTCAGCTGCTGCGCCCTGCTGAGCCTGCGCGGCCGCGACCACCGGGAGCCCCTGCGATGAGGGTGATCGGGCTGATGTCGGGGACCTCGTACGACGCCGTCGACGCCGCGGCCGCCGACCTCGAACTCTCCGCCGAGGACGGCGCGCTGCACCTCGTGCCGCTGGGCATGGTCAGCGAGCCGTACCCGGCCGACGTACGGGAGGCCCTCGCCGCCGCCCTGCCGCCCGCGGCGACCACCCTGGCCGAGGTCTGCCGCCTCGACACCCGGATCGGGCAGGTCTTCGCGGCCGTCGCCGCCCGCGCCGACCGGGAACTGTGCGCGGGGCGCGCCGAGTTGGTCGCCTCGCACGGGCAGACGGTGTACCACTGGGCCGAGGACGGGCGGGTGCGCGGCACTCTGCAGCTCGGCGAACCGGCCTGGATCGCGGAGCGCAGCGGCTGCCCGGTCGTCTCCGGGTTCCGGCCGCGCGACGTGGCGGCGGGCGGACAGGGCGCACCCCTGGTGAGTCTCATCGACCTGATGCTGCTGCGCGGGCGCCCCGGCGTGCCCGCCGCCCTGAACATCGGGGGGATCGCCAACGTCACCGTGGTGCCGGCGGGCGGCGCTCCCATGGCGTTCGACACCGGCCCGGGCAACGCCCTGATCGACGCCGCGGTCCGTGAACTGAGCGCCGGGAAGCGCGCGTACGACGCGGACGGCGCGCTCGCCGCCGCCGGGCGCGTCCACGAGGGGCTGCTGGAGCGGCTGCTGAGCGGGGAGCCGTACTACCGGATGCCGGCTCCCCGGACGACGGGCAAGGAGCTGTTCCACGCGGGCTACCTGCGGGCACGGCTGGCGGGGTTCGGCGAGATCCGGCCGCAGGACCTCGTCGCCACCCTCACGCGTCTGACCGCCCGGACGGTGGCCGACGCGCTGCGCCCGCTGGGAACCACCGAGGTGTTCGTGTCCGGCGGCGGCGTACGGAACCCCACGCTGATGGCGATGCTCCGCGACGAGCTGGCGGACGGCACGGGGCCCTCAGCGGGCAGTACGGCGGTACGCGGGTCGCAGGAGCTGGGGCTGCCCGCGGAGGCGAAGGAGGCCTACGCCTTCGCGGTGCTCGGATACCTGACCCTGCACGGCCTTCCGGGCAATGACCCGGGGTGTACGGGCGCCGCGGGGCCGCGCGTACTCGGGTCGCTCACCCCGGGCGGGCGCCCGCTGCGCCTTCCCGCCCATCCGGGCCGCGCCCCGCAGGCCCTGACCGTACGCGGGCAGGCCACCGCGCGGGCCGCCCGGTGACCGGCGTCCGGAGGGACCGGCCGGGGAACAGCGCGTCGGACGGAGGGAAGGTTCTCGTGCAGGTTCTCGTGCACCATCGGATCACGCGACACGCGGCCGCGGTACTGGCGGCGCTCGTACTCCTGTTGCAGCCGGCGGGGGCCGGGGCCGCCCGCGCCGCCGACAACCCGGCCCAGGTGGTGGAGGAGGAGCGGATCGACGCCCGGACGCTCGATCTCACCGTCTCCTCGCCCGAGATCGACGCGCCGGTCAAGGTGCGGCTGCTGCTGCCGCCGGCCTGGTCCAAGACCGCCACCCGCACGTGGCCCGTCCTGTGGCTCCTGCACGGCGGCCCGGGAGACCACACCGACTGGACCTCCCACACCCACATCGAGGAGCTCGCCGCCCCTCGGGACGTGCTGGTGGTGTTGCCGCAGACCAGCCCGTGCAGCGGATACAGCGACTGGTACAACACCGGCGGCGGCGGCCCGCCGGCCTGGGAGACGTACCTGATCGACGAGATGCGGCCGCTGCTGGAGAGCGGGTACCGCGCCGGTACGGAGCGTGCCGTCGCGGGGCTGTCGATGGGCGGGCTCGGCGCGATGAAGCTCGCCGCCGCGCACCCCGGCATGTTCCGCGCGGCGGCCTCGTACAGCGGGGCGGTGAGCACGCTCCACCTGTCGCTCGACGGCGGGCTCTCCGGCCCCGACCTGGTGAAGGGCGCCGGCGGCGCGTGCCACACCGACTGGCGGCGCATCTGGGGCGAGCCGGGGTTCCCGTACGACACCGCGGACCCGGCGGACGTGCGCCAGCGCGGCGTGTGGGAGCGCAACGACCCGGTCCATCAGGCCGCCGGGCTGACCGGTACCGCCCTCTACGTTGCGTACGGCGACGGCACGGACGCCGGAACGGGCTGGCAGTGGGGCGACCCGCCGGCGAGCCCGACGCGCTGCACGAACCCGCTCCGCCACGGTACCGAACGCGTGGAAGCGCTCATCCACGGCATGAACCAGGATCTGCTGCTGCGGCTCGCCGGGCTGGGCGTTCCGGCGGCGGTGTGCTCGTACCGGGGCGTCCACGCGTGGCCGTACTGGGAGCGCGAGCTGGTGTCCTCGTTCCCGATGCTGATGGCGGCCATCGGCGCCTGACCGGGGCCGGGCTCAGCGGTCGGCCGGGGGTTCGAGCAGTTCGGGGCCGTTGTTCCGCACGCTGTTGACCGCCGTGGAGACCGCCCGTACGTCGAGGTGGCCGTCGGACGGGGTGTGGAGCAGGGCCCGGAGCTCGTGGACGTCCTCGTGGGCGGGATCCAGCCAGGCGTCCTGGTCTTCGGCGGCCACGGCCAGGGGCATGCGGGGGTGGATGCGGCCGGCCGCGTCGGTGGCCTCGGTCGTGATGATCGTGGTGGTGATGAGCCAGGCGACCGGGTCGTCCTCATCGGTCACGGCCGGGTCGCGCCAGAACTCGTACAGCCCGGCCATGGCCATCACCCCGGCGTCCTCGGGAGTGATGAAGTACGGCTGCTTGTACGCCTTCGCCGTGGCGGTGGCGGCCACGGCCTGCCACTCGTAGAAGCCGTCGGCGGGCAGCAGGCAGCGGCGCCGGGTGAAGGCGCGGCGGTAGGCCGGTTTCTCGTGCACCGTCTCCACCCGCGCGTTGATCATCCGGGCGCCGCCGTTCGGGTCCTTCGCCCAGGAGGGGACCAGGCCCCACCGCAGGGTGCGCAGCCGGCGCTCCACCTCCCCCGTCGTGCGGTCGGGGCGTTCGAGGACCGCCCACACCGCGTCGGTGGGGGCCACGTTCCAGCTCGGTGCCAGCGTCTCCCGGGGGTCCCAGCGGGCCTCGAACAGGCCGGCCAGGTCTTCGGGGGCCCGGCTGGATGCATATCGACCGCACATGGCATCCACTGTCCCACCGCGGGGGCTGTTCCGGCCCGGCTCCGCGCCGCGTCGCGCCTCCCGCCCCGCCGTGACCGGCCGCCGTGCCGGCGCCGCGGGCGCGGGATTCAAGGAGGGGTACGTGCCCGCAGCCACCGGGGCGGCCGCCCGGGCCGCTCACCGCGGACGGCCGCCGTCTCCAGGGTAGGCCGCACTGCCGCCGCCGCGCTCAGTGGCGGTCGTCATGCGGGTTCCGGGCCGGGCCGGGTCGGGCCCGGCCGAGCCGCGGGCCTACGAGACGAACTCCTCGTCCCCGTAGCTCACCTTCGCCGTGTTCCAGTCCACCCCGAGGTCGGCCGTGAGGCGCCGGGCCAGCGGGAGCTCGGCGAGCGGGGTGACCAGGATCAGGCGGCCGCCGACGGTGACGGAACCGCCGCCGAGGCGCTCGCGGGCCTCGGGGTCCGCGAGCAGCGCTTCGCGCAGGCGGGCCGCCGAGACGCCCGGGGCCCGGATCTCGGCCGCGTCGGTCTCCGGCGAGGAGCGCGGCAGGCAGCGGAAGGTGAGCACCGACTCTTGGTGGTACTGCTTGCGGACGACGTCGGCGATGTGGTGGAGCCCGTCGGCGCCGACCTCGTCGACGTCGAACTCCCGCGAGCGCTCGTACGTGGTCCGCTTCAGGTCCGCGGACCAGAAGACGCCGTCGAGCAGGGTGGACTCCCCCGACCTGGCACCGTTGGCGCGGATGATCCGGCGCACCTCGTGGTCGAAGCGGGTCAGCCGGGTCCGCAGCCGTTCGTCGTCGGGATCCGTGATGACCGCCGTGTTGTTGGTGGCGAAGACCTCTCCGGCCGCCCGGCAGCCACCGCTGTCGGCACTCGCCCGCGCGGTTGCGGTACCGGCGGCCCCCCACGTCAGAACCCCGACCGCGATCAGGACGCCCCACCGCTGCTTCATGCCTCAACTCCCTGCCCACGGGCCCATGGTGCTGCGCCGGCGGGCGCAACGGGATCACCGTAGGGCCCGCGGTGCGGCTCCCGGGGCGGCGACGCTCCGCTTGGCCGATAACGGGCGGCAGGACTGTCCGGTCGGGTACGGGTCTTCAGGCGCGGGTCCTCGGGTACGGCCTACGGCCTCATGGCCTGGCCGCCGATGCCGGCGGCGCCGTCGAGCAGCTCCTGCCACCACGACTCCACCTCGCGGTGGTTCATCGCGGCCCAGGCAGGGGTCTGCTCCACCTGGCCCCGGCCGAGACGGCGGGCCAGCGCGACCATCTCCCGACCTGCCGCACCGCGCGCGGCCTGGTACCCGCCCAGCAGCTCGGCCCAGGTGCCGGCCCGGCGCCAGGCGTCCTCGAACGCGGTGGCGTCCTGGAGGGCCTTGGCCACCCCGCTCGTGTTGTGCGGGCGCACCACCGTGGCCGCGTCGCCCGCGAGCAGCAGGCGCCCGGCCGTCGTGCGCGCCGTCTCGAGGTCGTAGATGGGCTGGACGTAGGTGTCGGCGGGCTCCGTCATGGCGAGCACCCGCGCCCAGTGGGGCGGGAACTCCCGTTCCAGCAACGTGCGCAGGTGCGCGGTGAGTTCCTCGGTCACCCGCCCCGGCGGGAAGCTCGTCGGGTCGTCGAACGGCAGCCGGCCGCTCCGCGGGGGCATGGCGTACAGGACCCAGTTCACCCGCGGGCCGTCCGGTCCGGGGATGGGGTAGATGACGCAGCTCCCGCCGTCGAAGCAGACGGTGGTCACCGCGTCGGAGGGCACTCCGTCTTCGCCGAGCGCGGCCGGCCCCCGGGCGTCGAGGTTGCCGCGCCAGCAGACGTACCCGGCGTAGACCGGCCGGGAGCCGGGGCAGACCGCCTCGCGCACCACCGAGCGGTACCCGTCGGCGCCGACGACCAGGTCGAACGGCTCGGCGCTCCCGTCGGCCAGCCGTACCTCGGCCCGCTCGCCGGTGTCGGCCACTCCCGTCACCACCGTGCCCTGCCGGTAGACCACCGAGGCGGGCGTCGCCTCCCGCAACCCGCGCCACAGCAGGCCCCAGTGGTACGAGTGGAAGGGGAACGGCTGCTCCCAGAACACCCGCCCGGCCGGCCCGGCCGCCGCGTCGTCCCGGACGATCCAGCGGCGCCGGGTCAGCGGGTGCGCGGCGATGCCTGCGGGCAGCGCGCCGGTGGCGGCGAGTTCCGCGGCCCGGCCGTCGTGGATGCAGAGCCCCAGGCCCCGGTCCGCCAGCCGTCCGTGGGTGCGCTCCAGCACCACCACCTCGTCGGCGCCCGCGCGGGCCGCCGCCGAAGCCAGCGCGCAACCGGCGACGCTCCCGCCCACCACCGCGACCGTACCGCCTCGCATGCCTGCTCCCTCCGCGCGAACTCCCGGAGCCCGCCACCCTACTGAGAAATCTCCGGTCGGGGTGGCGGGTTCGTCCGCGAGGGGTTCGCCGACGGACGGCGGCTCAGCCGGACAGCGCCGCCGAGACGACGGAGCGGGCCTCCTCCTGGACGCGGGCCAGGTGGTCGGCGCCGAGGAAGGACTCGGCGTAGATCTTGTAGACGTCCTCCGTGCCCGACGGGCGGGCCGCGAACCAGGCGTGCTCGGTGGTGACCTTGATGCCGCCGATGGCGGCCCCGTTCCCCGGAGCCTCCGTCAGCACCGCCGTGACCGGCTCACCCGCCAGGGTGTCGGCGGTGACCTGTTCGGGGGAGAGCCGGCCCAGCACCGCCTTCTCCTCCCGGGTGGCCGGGGCGTCGATCCGCGCGTACGCGGGCTCGCCGAAGCGGGCCGTGAGGCCGGCGTACCGCTGGCTCGGGGTCTGCTCCGTCACGGCGAGGATCTCCGAGGCCAGGAGGGCGAGGAGGATGCCGTCCTTGTCCGTGGTCCACACCGAGCCGTCGCGGCGCAGGAAGGAGGCCCCGGCCGACTCCTCGCCGCCGAAGCCGATACCGCCCGCGGAGAGCCCGTCCACGAACCACTTGAAACCGACGGGCACCTCCACCAGTTCGCGGCCCAGGTCCGCGGCCACCCGGTCGATCATCCCCGAGGACACCAGCGTCTTGCCGACGCCCGCGTCCGCCGGCCACTGCTCGCGGTGGCTGTAGAGGTACTCGATCGCGGTGGCGAGGTAGTGGTTGGGGTTCATCAGTCCGCCGTCCGGTGTCACGATGCCGTGCCGGTCGGCGTCCGCGTCGTTCCCGGTGGCGATCTGGAACCGGTCCCGGCCCTCGATCAGGGAGGCCATCGCGTACGGGGAGGAGCAGTCCATCCGGATCTTGCCGTCCCAGTCCAGCGTCATGAAGCGCCAGGTGGGGTCGGTGTACGGGTTGACCACGGTCAGATCGAGGCGGTGTTCCTCGGCGATCCGCCCCCAGTACGCCACGGAGGCCCCGCCGAGCGGGTCGGCCCCGATGCGCACGCCCGCGGCGCGTACGGCGTCCAGGTCGAGCACGGACGGCAGATCGCGCACGTACGTGCCGAGGTAGTCATACGTACCCGTCGTCGGGGCCGCCGAGGCGCGCGCGAACGGGATCCGCCGGACCTCCTTCATGCCTCCGGTGATGATCTCGTTGGCGCGCTCCTGGATCCAGCCGGTCGCATCGGATCCGGCGGGTCCGCCGTGCGGCGGGTTGTACTTGAAGCCGCCGTCCGCGGGAGGGTTGTGCGAGGGGGTGACCACCACTCCGTCGGCCAGGGCCGAGGTGCGACCGCGGTTGTGGGTGAGGATCGCGTGCGAGACGGCGGGCGTGGGGGTGTAGCCGTCGGCGGTGTCGACGAGGACGGTCACGTCGTTGGCGGCGAAGACCTCCAGGGCGGTCACCCGGGCGGGTTCGGACAGGGCGTGGGTGTCCGCACCGAGGAAGAGGGGGCCGTCGATGCCCTGCTGGGCCCGGTACTCGCAGATCGCCTGGCTGGTCGCGGCGATGTGGTCCTCGTTGAAGGCCGTGGCGAGGGAGGAGCCGCGGTGTCCCGAGGTGCCGAAGCTGACGCGCTGGCCGGAATCCGCGGGATCGGGGTGCAGGGCGTAGTACGCGGTCACGAGCCGGGCCACGTCGACCAGGTCCTCCGGGCGCGCCTGCTGCCCCGCTCTTTCGTTGAGCATCCGCCCATTCCTCCGTACTGGATCAAAGAGAACAACCGTGGTCATTGTGTCGCCCCCTGAACGTGCCCGCACCGCCGCGTCCCCACTCGGCCCCCACCTGTGCCCCGGGTCACGCAGCGGGGCAGGCGGCGAGGGTGGCGTCGACGGCCACGGTCCCGGCGCCGGCGAAGGCCTCGGCGAGCACGCAGGTCATCACGCCGGGTCCGCTGCCGACGTCGAGGATGCGGCGGACCCCGGCCGGGGGGCCGGGGGGCCGAGCAGCTCGCCCAGGTGGGCCGCCGTCCGGCGCAGGCCGGGGAGCTGCTGTTCGGCGCGGTTCTCCGGCTGGGTCGCCATGAGGTCCCGGTGACAACTCTTGTTGCTGTTTCCGGGACAGCGCGGTGGAATGCCCCCATGGACACACCAGCCGACGCCCCGCCGCCCTACCAGAGCGTCCTCGACGAGGTCGGCCCACGGCTCAAGCGGCTCCGCGCCAAGCGCGGGCTCACACTGGCCGCGCTCTCCGAGACGACCGGCATCTCCAAGAGCACCCTGTCCCGGCTGGAGTCCGGGCAGCGCCGTCCCAGTCTGGAGCTGCTGCTCCCGCTGGCCGGCGCGTACCGCGTACCGCTGGACGACCTGGTGGGGGCTCCCGAGGTGGGCGACCCCCGGGTCCGGCTGACCCCGCATGAGCTGCCGGGCGGCGGTACGTTCGTCCCGCTGTCCCGGACTCCGGGACCCCTCCAGGCGTACAAGATGATCATCACGGACCGGGGTTCCGAGCCGGACCCGCGTACCCACGAGGGCTACGAGTGGATGTACGTGCTCCAGGGCCGGCTGCGGCTGGTGCTCCCCGAGCACGACCTGGTCCTCGGCCCCGGCGAGGTCGCCGAGTTCGACACGCGGCTGCCCCACTGGTTCAGCAGCGCCGACGGGCGGCCCGTCGAGGTGCTCAGCCTCTTCGGCAGGCAGGGCGAACGCATGCACGTCCGCGCGAAGCCCGCTCCGAAACCGGCCCGGCCGGGCGGAGCCGACCGGCCCGCGTGAAGCGCCGCGGGTCAGGCCGGCAGGTTGAGGAGCACCAGCGGGCGGCTGGTGGGCCGGGCGGATCCGCCGGCGGGTTCGACGGTGAGTCCCACCCCTGAGGCGCCCTGGATGCCGCCCTGCATCAGCGTGGCCCCGTCCTGCGTGAGCAGCCCGGCGGGGCGCATGGTGCCGTGGTCCTCGAACCAGAGCTGGTACGTCCGGTCCGCGCCCGGGTCGGGGAGCCCCGCGCCGATGAAGACCGCGCGGTTCTGCACCTTGGAGCTGACCACGGAGGCGGCGGCGCCGGTGGTGGTGCGGCCCCGTACCGTACGGGCGTCGGCGGCGGCCACGACGGCGGAGACGTCCTGGAGCCGGCGTTCGGTGGCCTGGGCCTGCTGCCGGGCCTCCTCGGCGAGCTGGTTCTGCCGGACGGTGACGCCCCCGAGCACGGCGACCCCGGCGATGCTCGCGGCGATGGCCAGCGTGATGGCCTTGCGGCGCAGGATGGCGGTGAACGTCATCGGCCTGCCCGTGGCCGGGAGCAGCGGGGGCAGTTGGCGGACCGACTCGATGCCGTACAGGACCGCGTCCTTCATGTGCGGAGGCGGCGCCAGGGTGGCGGCCCCGGCCAGGCGGGCGGCGGTGGCGGAGAACTCGTCCACCTCCTGTTGGCAGGACGGGCAATCGGCGAGGTGTGCGGTGAACACCTCGTGTTCCGTCGAGGTGAGTGCGTGGAGGGCGTACGCGCCGGTGAGGGTGTGCAGTTCTCCGTCGTGCTTCATGTGGTCACCCCCATGCAGTCGCGCAGCCGGATGAGTCCGTCGCGCATGCGTGTCTTGATCGTGGGCAATGGAGTGCGCAGGGTCTCTGCGACCTCACGGTAGGTCAGGCCCTGGTAGTAGGCCAGGGTGACGGCTTGGCGCTGGATCTCGGTCAGGCCGCGCATGCAGCGCCGTACCTGTTCGCTCTCCAGCCGGGTTTCGACCTGTTCCGCCACCTCGTCGAACGGGCGCGCCTGTTGGCGGGCGGCCTGGTCGTGTTCGCGGTTGATCGCGGCCTGGGCGGAGCGGACCCGGTCGACGGCCCGGCGGTGGGCGAGGGTGGCGGCCCAGGCGGGCACGCTGCCCTGTTCGGGCCGGTAGCGGGCGGCTTGCCGCCACAGGTCGATCATCACCTCTTGTGTCACCTCCTCGGACTGGGCGCGGTCGCGTACGACCCGGACGACCAGTCCGAACACGGTTCCGGACAGGGCGTCGTAGAGGGTGGAGAAGGCGTCCTTGTCGCCGCGGGCCACCCGGGACATCAGGTCTTCGAGCCGGGGGGCCGCGGTGTCGGGGACACCGAAGGGCAGCGGTTGCCCAGTGGTGGCGGAAGGTCCGCCGGGATCCGTCCGTCGCATGACAGTCCTTTCCTGTCGAAAGGACCGGCCCTCCACTCAGAGGGCCGACCGCTCCGGATGCTGCCAGGTTCCCGTTCTTGACCGGTCTTCGGAGCAGACATCTGTGCGGATTGGTCAACCAGGTCGCCAATTCCCGATCGATGTGCAACCCCCCGCACCGCTGCTGGTTCAGCTTTCGGCAACTGCCACCAATCCGCGGGCGCTCCGGCCGCGAAGCAAGGGGAAACGCCGTCCCGGACGGCGGCGTGGCGACCGGTGGGGAGTGACGGACTGTGCGTACCCAGAGTGTGGCCGTGATCGGCGGCGGGGTCGCGGGACTGACCGCGGCCTACGTCCTGCAAAAGGCGTGCGACGTCACGCTGTACGAGGCGGACCCCCGGCTGGGGGGCCACGCCCACACCCATGAGCTGCCGGCCCCGGGCGGCGGAACGGCGCGGGTGGACTCGGGGTTCATCGTCCACAACGAGCGCACCTACCCCCTGCTGATCCGGCTCTTCCGCGAACTCGGAGTGACCACGCAGGACTCCGAGATGAGCATGTCGGTGCGGTGCGACGGCTGCGGCCTGGAGTACGCCGGCGCCCGCGGGGCCGCGGGCCTGTTCACCGGGCGGGCCGCCCTGCGCGGCCGGTACCTGCGGCTGCTGGCGGAAGTACCGCTCTTCCACCGCCGCGCCCGCCGCCTGCTGGCCGGGGACGGGCCCCCGCAGCAGCTCACGCTGCGCGCCTTTCTCGCCGACGGCGGGTTCTCCCCGTACTTCGTCAGCCACTTCATGACGCCACTGGTGTCGGCGGTGTGGTCCTGCCCCGCCGAGACCGCGCTGGAGTACCCGGCCGCGTACCTGTTCCGCTTCCTCGACCACCACGGGCTGCTGTCCGTGACGGGCTCCCCGCAGTGGAAGACGGTCACCGGCGGCAGCGCGGCCTACGTGGACCAGGCCGCCAAGGAGATCAGCAACATCCGGACCGGCACCCCGGTCATCCGGGTGGACCGGATACCGAGCGGCGTCCTGGTGGGCACCGAGCACGGCACCACCGACGCCTACGACGCGGTCGTCATCGCCACCCACCCCGATCAGGCACTGCGCCTGCTGGCCGATCCCACCCGGGACGAGCAGCGGATCCTCGGGGCCTTCCGGTACGAGGCGAACCCGACGGTGCTGCACACCGACACGAGCCTGCTGCCCCGCTCGCCCAGGGCCCGGGCCTCCTGGAACTACCACCTCGACGACTGCCACCCGGGGGCGGGCGGGGTCCGGGTCAGTTACGACATGACACGCCTCCAGCGGCTGCCGGGCGCCACCCGGTACGTCGTCAGCCTGAACGCGGGCGGGCGGATCGACCCCGAGCACGTGCTGGCCCGGATGGACTACGCGCACCCCGTCTACACGCCCGAGTCGGTGGCCGCGCAGCGGGCGCTGCCCCGCCTCAACACCCGGGTCACCGCCTTCGCCGGGGCGTACCACGGGTGGGGCTTCCACGAGGACGGCTGCCGTTCAGGGGTGCGGGCGGCCGCGGCGCTGGGGGTGCGCTGGTGAGCGGGGTGCAGGCGCCCACGGTGGCGCAGCGGGCGAGCCGGACGGTCCCGGCGGAGCCGAAGGTCCCGGTGACGCCGGCGGAGCCGGTGGCCGCGGCGGTCCCGACACCCCCCGCCCTGCCCGCCGTCGCCGTACCGGCCCTGTACGACTGCGTCGTCTCCCACGCGCGGACGGCCCCCGTACGGCACTCCTTCCGGCACCGCACGTACATGTGGCTCGTGGACCTGGACGCGCTCCCCCGCCTCCCGCGGCCGCTGCGCCCGCTGGCCCGCTTCGACCCCCGGGACCACTTCGCCGGCGCGCCGACCATCCGGGCCGGCCTCGACGCGTACCTGGCCTCCCGGGACGTGCACCTCGACGGCGGGCAGGTCCTGATGCTGGCCCACGCCCGGGTCCTGGGGTACGTGTTCAACCCGCTGACGCTGTACTGGTGCCACGACCGCGCCGGAGCCCTGGTCTGTGTCGTGGGCGAGGTCCACAACACCTACGGTCAGCGCCACTGTTACCTCCTGCGGACCGATGACGCCGGGCGCGCCGAGGCGGCGAAGGAGCTGTACGTCTCGCCGTTCTTCCCCGTCGACGGCCACTACCGCATGCGGCTGCCGGAGCCGCGGGAGCGGCTGGAGATCGCCGTACAGCTCGAACGCGCCGGGCAGCGGGCCTTCACCGCGACCCTGCACGGCCGGCACCGCCCCGCCACCTCACTCGCCCTGCTGCGCGCGGTCGCCCGGCGGCCGTGGTCCACGGCCGCCGTCTGGGCCGGGATCCGCCGACAGGCCGTCCGACTGCTGCTCTGCGGGCTGCCCGTACAGCCCCGCCCCGACCGCGCGCCCCAGGAAGGCATCCTCTCGTGACCCTTTCACTTCCCCGCACCGCCGACGAAACCGCGAAGCGGCAGGCCGCGGCCGTCGCGTTCGACGCAGACCCCCGCGCCCACGCGTGGCCGGACGTGGCGCGGCCGCCGGCGGCCCCCTTCGGGCACCCGGCCGTCGCCCGCCGGCTGGTCCGGCGTGCCGTGACCGCCCTGCCCCTGCGCTGCCGCTTCGGAGCCGAACCGGCCCGCGGCATCGGTCCTTCGCTGACCGTCCACGACCCGGACGCCTTCTTCCGCCGGATCGGGGCGCACGGCCTGATCGGCTTCGGCGAGTCCTACATGGCGGGCGAATGGGACAGTGACGACCTGACCGGCCTGCTGACGGTCCTCGCCGTGCACGTGGACGACCTCGTGCCCGCACCCCTGCGCAGGCTGCGCGGAGCGTGGGTGCAGCGCCGGCCCGAGGCGCAGCTGAACTCCCGGGCCGGGGCCAGGGAGAACATCCACCGCCACTACGACCTGTCGAACGAGCTGTTCGCACTCTTCCTCGACGAGACCCTGTCGTACTCCTCCGCCGTGTTCACCTCCTTCCCGGCGCGCCACGAGAGCCTGCCCGCCGCGCAGCACCGCAAGATCGACCGGCTGCTGGACCTCGCCTGCGTCGGCCCGGGCAAGCGCCTGCTGGAGATCGGCACCGGCTGGGGCGAGCTCGCGCTGCGCGCGGCCGAGCGGGGGGCGCACGTGACGACGGTGACCCTCTCCGCGGAGCAGCAGCACCTCGCCCGCCGCCGGATCGCCGCCGCCGGGTTCGCCGACCGGGTGGACGTGCAACTGCGGGACTACCGCGACGTGGAAGGCCGGTACGACGCGGTGGTGAGCGTGGAGATGATCGAGGCGGTCGGCAGGGACTTCTGGCCGACGTACTTCGCCGCCCTGCGCGATGCGGTGGCGCCCGGCGGACGCATCGCGCTCCAGTCCATCACCATGGGGCACGAGCGGATGCTGCGCACGGCCCGTACGCACACCTGGATCAGCAAGTACGTCTTCCCCGGCGGCCTGATCCCCTCCCGCGAGGCCATCGAGGCGCACGCGGCCGGTGCGGGGCTGCGGATCGTCTCCGACCAGGGGTACGGCGCGCACTACGCGCAGACGCTGCGCCTGTGGCGGGAGCGCTTCACGGAGCGGGCCGGGGCCGTGGCGGGGCTCGGCTTCGACGCGACGTTCCGGCGGATGTGGGAGTTCTACCTGGCCTACTCGGAAGCCGGGTTCCGGGCCCGCTACCTCGACGTCCGGCAACTGCTGCTGACCGAGGACATCTCGTTGGGGGCGGGACAGTGAACGCCGCCTCCCAGGAGGCCCTCGGGAGCAACCTGGCCGCGGCCGCCGGCGCGGCCGCCGCCGTCCTGCTCCTGGCCTTCGCCGTCGGGACGGCCCGGCGCCTGCACCGGACGGCGGACATCGCCTGGGGCCTCGCGTTCGCCGCGATCGCGGTGGTCTCGTACGTCCTGTCGGCCGGCTACGGGGACGGCGGCCGGCGGCTCCTGGTCGCCGCCGCCACGGTCGTCTGGGGGGTGCGGCTGGCCGGGCACCTCGCCTGGCGCGGTCGCGGGCACGGCGAGGACCCCCGCTACACGGAGCTCCTGGCCCGGGGGCGGGGGAATCCGCAGGTGCGCGCCCTGCTCATGGTGTACCTGCTCCAGGCGGGCCTGGTCTGGCTGGTCTCCCTGCCCGTCCAGGCCGCGTCGTACGTGGACTCCCCCGTCGGCGTGCTCGACGTACTCGGAGCGGCGCTATGGGCAGCGGGCCTGGGCTTCGAGGCCGTGGGGGACTTCCAGCTCGCGCGGTTCAAGGCCGATCCGGCCCACCGGGCCGCGGTCATGGACCGGGGTCTGTGGGCGTGGACCCGCCACCCGAACTACTTCGGGGACTCCTTGGTCTGGTGGGGGCTCTACCTGCCGGCATGCGGGACCTGGCGGGCCGCGCTGCTGTGCGCGGTGTCCCCGGTGGTGATGACGCTGCTGCTGACCATGGGGAGCGGCAAGCGGCTCCTGGAGGCCCGGATGGCGGACCGGCCCGGGTTCGCGGACTACACCGCCCGTACCAGCGGGTTCCTCCCGCTGCCGCCGCGGGGAGGCCGGGCGTGAGGGGGCCGACGGGTGCGCTGGCGCTGCACCGGGTGCCGCAGGAGCCGACGGCCGCGGTGCTGCTGCTGCACGGAGGGCGGGCGGAGGGGCTCGACGCACCGCCCCGGGCGAACCTGCCGGGGCTGCGGATGCGTCCGTTCGCACGGGCGATCGCGGGGGCGGGGGCGGCGGCGCGGGGCGTGGTGGTGGCGGAGGTCCGCTACGAGCACCGGGGCTGGAACGGCCACCGCGCGGATCCGGTCCACGACGTGTGGCAGGCGCTGCGTGAGCTGTGCTGCGTGGCCGGGCCGCTGCCCGTGGTGCTGGTCGGGCATTCCATGGGCGGGCGCGCCGCGTTGCGGGCGGCCGCCGACCCGCTGGTCCGCGCGGTGGTGGGGCTCGCGCCGTGGTGCCCGCCGGGTGAACCGGTGCTGCACCTCGGGGAGACGGCCGTGGTGCTCCTGCACGACGAGGCCGACCGCGTCACCGACGCGCAGGGGTCGTGGGACTACGTACGGCGGGCCCGTGCCCGGGGCGCCCGGGCCGCGGGCATCGCCATGCCGCACGGCGGGCACGCGATGCTCCGCCGGGCCGCCTCCTGGCACCGGGTCACGACGGACACGACGCTGGGCCTTCTCGGCCTGGCCCCGCTCCCGGAGGACCTGTTCACGGAGCACGTCCCCGCCGCGCCGGTCCCGTCAGCGGCCCGGTGAGGCCGTGGCCGTCGGCGAACGCCGCTCCGCGTCGTCGACCTGCCGTCCCAGGGGCGCGAACGCGAGGAGGAACAGCAGCCCCGCCAGCGGCAGCAGGTCCAGGCTGACCCCCGTGGCCACGATGCCGGCGACCACCGCGAGGGGCCGCCAGGCGGCTATCCGGCGCAGCGCCGCCAGCTGGGTCAGGAGCAGCAGCAGGCCGACGTAGAACAGGAGCGGACCGACGGTGTAGACGGCAGGCTCCACACCGGCGTGGCTCTTGACCTGCCGGAAGAGATCGTTCATCGCCTCGCGGTCCTCGCTGAGGAATCCGGCGACCAGGTCGATGACCACCTGCGCGACGACGGCAGCCATGCCGACCAGTGCGGTCACCGCCCCGGCTCCGGCGAGTCGCCGGCCGGCCCGGCCCCGACCCGCCGCGGCCAGCCTCCGCATCCCCAGCACGATGGGAACGAAGCACGACACGGCTGCCAGGAAGAAGAGATGGCCCGAGGACCAGGCCAACCCGGGACCGTGCTCCTCGTCGGTCAGGCGGATGAGCCCGTAGGCCGTCATGCAGAGCGGGCCGGCGCTGAACGCCGCCTGCGGCCATGGTGAGTTCGACATGGATCGATCATGGCCGCGCCGCACCCGCCCGTCCTCGGGGAACGCCCTGACCCGCCCCTGACGGGGCGGGTCGGGGGCCTTAGGGGGAGCCCGTCTCGGAGGAGGCCCCGCCTCGGGGGAGGCCCCGCCTCGGGGGAGGACCCGCCTCGCAGGGGCCCCGTCGGGACTACTCGACGACCAGCTCGACCGGGATGTTGCCGCTGGTGGCCTTGGAGTAGGGGCAGACCTGGTGGGCCTGCTTGACCAGCATCTCGCCCGTCTCGCCGGCGAGGGACTCCGGCAGCTCGACGCGCAGGGTGACGGCCAGGCCGAAGCCCGTGTCGTCCTTGCCGATCGAGACCTCCGCGGTGACCGACACCTCACCGGTGTCGACCTTCGCCTGCCGGCCGACCAGGCCGAGCGCGCTGGCGAAGCAGGCCGCGTAACCCGCCGCGAAGAGCTGCTCGGGGTTGGTGCCCTGGCCGCTGCCGCCGAGGGCCGGGGGCATGGCGAGCGCGAGGTCGATCTGGCCGTCGGAGCTGACCGTGCGGCCTTCGCGGCCGTTGGCGGTGGCGACAGCGGTGTACAGCGCGTCCATCAGGGGTTCCTCTCGCGGTGGTGACCGTTCAGCCGGTGATCGGCTGACCTCCAGAAGTAGAGCACACAATTAAGTTGTGCACAACTAAATGCCTCGCAAGACATGCCCGGGTACACTTGCGTCCATGAGCGAGCAGCCCACCCAAACCCTCCGCGACGAGGACTTCCTCCGCCTGGACGGCCAGATCTGCTTCGCGCTGAACTCGGCGAGCCGGGCCTTCAACGGCCTCTACCGCGTCGTCCTCAAGGACCTCGGCCTGACCTATCCCCAGTACCTGGTGATGCTGGTGCTGTGGGAGTACGGCACGACGCCCGTCAAGGAGATCGGAAACCACCTCCGGCTCGACTCGGGAACGCTGTCGCCGCTGCTCAAGCGCCTTGAGGCAGCCGGACTGGTCCACCGGGAGCGCAGCACCGAGGACGAGCGGTCCGTCCACGTCGGCCTCACCGAGGCCGGCACGGCGCTGCGCGCACGCGCGGTGGAGGTGCCGCGCCGGATCGCGGCCGCGACGGGCTTCGAGCTCGCCGAGATCCGGGACCTCCAGATCCGCCTGCACCGCCTCACCGCGGCCCTCGACGCCGCCGTCCCCGAGGCCTGACCGGCCCCCGCCGAAGCGGGCGAAACGCTTCCCGGACGGTGCGGCGCCCAGCCCGGGTGCGTCCGCCGCGTGAGGCGCCGGGGCGGGGGTAGGTTCGCCGGCATGGTGCACGTACTCGGCAGCCGCATCCTGCTCACCCCCACGGACCCGGAGCGCTCGCGCGCCTTCTACGGCGACACGCTGGGGCTGGCCGTCCACCGGGAGTTCGGCACCGGGCCGGAACGCGGGACGGTCTACTTCCTGGGCGGCGGCTTCCTGGAGGTCTCGGGGCGCGCCGAGGACCCGCCCGCGCCCGGGCTCCGGCTGTGGCTCCAAGTCGCCGACGCGCAGGCGGCGTACGAGGAGCTGCTGGCGCGGGGCGCCGAGGTGCTGCGGCCGCCCCGGCGGGAGCCCTGGGGGCTGATCGAGATGTGGATCGCCGACCCGGACGGCGTCCGCATCGCCGTGGTGGAGGTCCCGGCCGACCACCCGCTCCGCTTCCGCCCCTGAGCCCCGGACGCCGGCGGCCCCGGCCCCGCCCCCGGCCCCCGGCCCCGCCCGCCCCCGCGCGATACGCTGGCCCCGTATGAACGACCTCGGCCGGCAGATCGCCTACTGGGACACCGCAGGCGCCGCAAAAACGTTCACCCACCCCCTGGACCTCACCTGGCTGGCGGGCGTGAGCCGCAGCGCCCGGGTCCTCGACTACGGGTGCGGTTACGGGCGCACCATGGCCGAACTGAGCGGCCACGGCTTCCGCGACGTGTGCGGCGTGGACCTGTCTCCCGCCCTCATCGCCCGCGGCCGCCGATCCCGCCCGGACCTGCGCTTCGCCGTGCTGGAGGACCCCCCGGGGCTGCCGTACCCGCCGGCGAGCTTCGACCTCGTCCTGCTGTTCGCGGTGCTGACCTGCGTCCCGGACGACACGGCGCAGCGCGAACTGGTCGCCGAGCTGGTCCGGGTCCTGGCCCCGGGCGGCCTGCTGTACGTCAGCGACATGCCCCTCCAGGACGACGCGCACAGCAGGGAGCGCTACACCGCCGCCCGCGCCGCCGAGCCGGGCAGGCCGTACGGGGTGTTCACCACCGGCGACGGCGCCGTGGTCCGCCACCACGAACCGGCCCGACTGCGCGCGCTGCTGCGCGATGCGGACCCGAACCCCGGTCCCGGCTCCGGTCCCGGCCCCGACGCCGGGTCCGACTCCGGTCCCGGCGTCGGCCCCGGCCTCGACCTCGTGCACGAGCGCCCGGTCGACGTCACCACGATGAACGGGAACCCGGCCCGAGCGCTCCAGCTCCTCGCCCGCAAGCGCTGAACCCCGTCCACCCATCGGGGGGACATCGGGCGCGCCCCCTGGACACGGCGTCAACCCCGCCCGGCCCAGTGGCCAGTAGGGAGGCGGGCACGCAGCAGGCGCATAGCAGAGATGAATATGCCGTGGAGGGCTTTTGTAAAGATCAACTCAGTGTGCTGGATTGATCACCGACAGTGCCCCCTGCTGCGCGGAAGGACACCGAATGCGCACGGTTCGCGAATCAGTCCTGGACGTTCTACGAGCACGTGGTATCACCACGGTCTTCGGCAACCCCGGCTCGACCGAACTGCCGATGCTCAAGCGGTTCCCCGAGGACTTCCGGTACGTACTCGGTCTGCAGGAGGCCGTCGTCGTCGGCATGGCCGACGGTTTCGCCCTCGCCTCCAGAAGCACCTCCCTCGTCAACCTGCACACCGGGCCCGGCACCGGAAACGCGATGGGCGCCATCCTGAACGCGCGCGCGAACCGCACCCCGATGGTCGTCACCGCGGGCCAGCAGGTGCGCGCCATGCTCACCATGGAAGCCCTGCTCTCCAACCCGCAGGCCACGCTGCTCCCCCAGCCCGCCGTCAAGTGGGCCTACGAGCCCCCGCGCCCCGCCGACGTCCCGGCCGCGCTGGCCCGTGCCGTGCAGATCGCCGAAACCCCGCCCCACGGGCCGGTGTTCCTCTCCCTCCCCATGGACGACTTCGACGCGGAGCTCACCGAGGCGGAAGACCTGGCCGGCCGGGCCGCCGCCGCCCGCCGGATCACGCACGCCGCCGCGCCCGACGCCGCCACGGTCACGGCGCTCGCCGACCGGATCTCCCGCGCCCGCTCCGCCGTCCTCGTCGTCGGCGACGACGTCGACGCCTCCGGCGCCTGGGACGCCGTCCTCGCGCTCGCCGAGCACACCGGACTGCCCGTCTGGGCGGCGCCCGTCGCCGCCCGCGTCTCCTTCCCCCGCAGCCACCCCCAGTTCCGCGGGGATCTGGCCCCGGCGATCGGGCCGCTCGGCCGGCAGCTCGCGGGACACGACCTGGTCGTCGTGATCGGCGCCCCCGTGTTCCGCTACTACCCCTACGTCCCCGGCTCCCACCTGCCCGAGGGGACCGAGCTCGTGCTCCTCACCCGGGATGCCGAGGAGGCCGCCCGGGCACCCCTCGGAGACGCGGTCGTCGCGGACCTGGCACTGACCGTACGGGCCCTCGCGGAGCGGCTCCCGGCCGCCGGTGCGGGCGCGCCCGCACCGCACGAGCAGGTGCGGTTCCCCGAGTCGGCCGACGGGGTCCTCACCCCGCTCGCCGCGCTGACGGCCATCGCGCAGGGCGCCCCGGAGAACACCCTCTGGGTCAACGAATCACCCTCCAACGTCCCGCAGTTCCACGAGGCCACCCGGATCTCCGCCCCGGACTCCTACCTGTTCTCCGCGGGCGGCGGACTCGGCTTCGGGGCCGCCGCGGCCGTCGGCGCGCAGCTCGGCGCGCCCGACCGGCCCGTGGTCTGCGTCATCGGCGACGGCTCCATCCACTACGCCGTGCAGGCCCTGTGGACCGCGGCCGCGTACAAGGTCCCCGTCACCTTCGTCGTCCTCAGCAACGCCAAGTACGCGATCCTCCACTGGTTCGCGCAGCTCGAACACGCCCAGGGCGCCCCCGGCCTCGACATCCCCGGTCTCGACATCACGGCCGTCGCCGACGGATACGGGGTGCGCACCCACCGGGCCCAGGGCGCGGGTGAACTCACCAAGCTCGTACGGGACGCGGCGGCCCAGCAGGACGGGCCGGTGCTCATCGACGTTCCCGTGACCACCGAGCTCCCCTCCCTCTGAGGCCCGGCCCCTCCGCAGCCCGGACGCCAGCCTCCCCCACCACCGTCAGAAGGCCCTCATGTCCCCCGAAACCCCTCTCCTGTCCCGCCTGCGCACCCTCCTCACCGACCACGCCGACGTGCTGCACACCGACCCGGAGACCCTCGCGGCGCACGCGCGCGACGCCGCGCCGTTCTCCGCCGCCGGCACCCCGGCCGTCGTCGCCTTCCCGCGCACCGCCGAGCAGGTCCGGCACATCATGCGCACCACGTACGAGCTCGGTGTGCCCGTCGTCCCGCAGGGTGCCCGCACCGGCCTCGCGGGCGCCGCGAACGCGATCGACGGCTGCGTCGTCCTGAGCACCGCGCGGATGGACCGCATCCTGGAGATCGACCCCGCCAACCGGCTCGTGCGCTGCGAGCCCGGCGTGGTCACCAAGCGCCTGAACGACGCCGTCGCCGAGCACGGCCTCTCCTACCCGCCCGACCCCGCCTCCTGGGAGCACTGCACCATCGGCGGGAACATCGCCACCGGCGCCGGCGGGATCTGCTGCGTCAAGTACGGGGTCACCGCCGACTACGTGCGCGGCCTGGACCTGGTCCTCGCCGACGGCCGCCGGATGCGGACCGGCCGGGACACGGCGAAGGGGGTGGCCGGGTACGACCTGACCCGCCTGCTCGTCGGCTCCGAGGGCACCCTGGCCGTCATCGTCGGCGCCACGCTCGGGCTGTGCCCCGTACGGCCGCCCGCGCTGGCCATGCTCGCCCAGTTCCCGACGCTGACGGCGGCCGGGGACGCCGTCGCCGCGATCACCGCGGCCGGCCACGTGCCGTCCGCCCTGGAACTCCTCGACCGGGCGACGTCCCAGGCCGTCGCCGACCACGGGCACCCGATGCTGACCCCGGGCGCCGCGGCCACGCTGATCATCGAGAGCGACACCGCCGAGCCCGCCCGCGACCTCGCGTCGATGGCCCTCCTGTGCAAGGAGGCCGGATCCCGGAACGTGGTGACCGCCACCGGCTCCGAGGAGTCCCGGCAGGTCATCGAGGCACGGCGGCTGGTCACCCCGGCCCTGGGCGCGTTCGCCGCGACCCTCGGCGGCCGGCCGACCGCCTTCATCGAGGACGTGGCCGTACCGCGCTCCGAACTGGCCAAGTTCATGGGCACGATCGAGGAGATCGCCGTACGCAACCGGCTGCGGATCTTCACCCTCGGCCACGCGGGAGACGGCAACCTGCACCCGACCGTCGTCTTCGACGAATCGGACGCGGACGAGTTCCGCCGCGCCCAGACCGCGTACGACGACATCATGGCCGCGGGCCTGGCCCTCGGCGGCACCAGCACCGGCGAGCACGGCATCGGCACGCTCAAGCGCGAGTGGCTGACCCGCGAGCTCGATCCGGTCAGCCTGGAGCTCCAGCGCGGGCTCAAGCGCCTCTTCGACCCGAAGAACCTGCTCAACCCCGGCAAGGTCGTGGAGGCATGACCGACGCCGTGGCCCGCTCCGAGGCCGCTGACGAGAACACCACCGCTGCCGCCGGGATCCCGGGCCAAGCCGCGGGCACCGGCTCGGCCTCCCTCCCCGTACCTCGGCCCGCCCGGGCCGGGCGGGCCGAGACCGTCCGCTTCGCCGCCACCCACACCCTGCCCGCCTTCGTCCGCGGGGCCTTCCACCTGCGGCCCCGGGTGGTGGCGGCGCAGGCGGCCCTCGGCCAGCAGGGCTGGTCGGCTGCGACGCTGCGCGCCATGCGCGCCCGGCACGGCGGGGCGCCCGTGGAGGTGCGCGGCCTGTCCGGGCCGCTGCTGGTCCTGCTGGACCACGCCGACGTCCGGCGGTTCTACGAACTGCCGGTGCGCACCCTCGCCATGGACGCGCCCGACAAGTACAAGGGGCTGTCGCTCCTCGAACCCACGGGCGTCATCTGCTCCCACGGCGACACCCGCGAGGAGCGCCGGCGCGTCAACGACGAGGTGCTCGCGGCCGACCGGCCGGTACACCCCTCGTGCGAGGAGTTCCGGGCGGTGATCGCACAGGAGGCCCCCGCCCTGCTCCAGGGCTCCGAGCTGGACTTCCCGCTGCTGCGGCGTACGGTGGCCCGGATCGGGCGCCGGATGGTCTTGGGCGATGCGGCGGCGGGGGACGAGGAGCTCGCGCGGTGGCTCCTCGTGATCCGCGAGGAGGCCAACTGGATGCGGATGCGCAAGGGCCGGGCCGCGGCCGCCGAGGCGCTGTACCGCAAGGCCGCCGCCCGCGTCGAGGAGTACGCCGCCCGGGCCGAGCCGTACACCCTGGCCGCCCTCGCCCGCAGTCATCCGGCCGCCACGGGACCGGAGGCCGCCGCGCTGGACGCGGTGGGCCAGGCCCACCACTGGCTGCTCGCCCTCGACACCGTCGGCCCGACGGTGGCCCGCACCCTGCTGCTGCTCGCCGCGCATCCGGCCGAGCAGGAGGCCCTGCGGGCGGAGGTCGACGGCGGGGGCGCGGAACTGCCCCGGCTGCGGGCGTGCGTGGAGGAGACCCTGCGGCTGTTCCCGATCGTGCCGGACCTCGTACGGGTCACCCGGGCCGAGACCGAGTGGCGCGGGGTCCACTATCCGGCGGGTACGGCGGTGCTCGTGCCCGCCCTGTTCCACCAGCGGGATCCCGAACACGTCCCGGCCGCCCACCAGTTCGTGCCCGCCCGGTGGCTGCGGCCCGGGGCGGCGCAGGACATCCGGATGGCACCGTTCAGCCACGGCGGCGGGCGCTGCCCGGGTGAGCACCTGGGCGTGCTGACGGCGGTCCTGCTGGTCGCGGCGGTGCTCCGGGGCCACCGGGTCACCGGCGGCAGGCCCGCGGTGGACCCCTGCCGCCCGCTGCCCGGCATCCTCGCCTCGGCCGGCATCCGGCTCACCCTCGCCATGCGCTGAGCCCGTCCGGCGGCGCGGGGCCGGCCGCCCGCCGGGCCCCGCGCCGCACGTCGCCGGCCGCACCCACGACCAGGGCCGGCCCGTCACCCGCACCCGCACCCGCACCCGCACCCGCACCATGCCCCGGAGGGCACCTGCATGACCGATGCCACGACCGCCGTCACCGGGCACGAACCGGAGACCGGCTCCCTGCACCACCTGTGCCGCGTGCTCGCGGAGGCCGCCGAAGGAGTGGGAGAGGCCTCCCGGTACGCCTCCGAACTGGCCCTCGGCACCCGGCTGCCGCGCGCCGCCCGCGACGGCGCCGCCTGGCGCACCCTGCTGCGGACGATCACCGACCCCCAGGGCCTGGGCTGGGCCCCGCGCGGCCGCGGCCTGGCCCGGATCGGCTGGCTCGCCGGGGTGTTCACCAGCCGGGAGAGCCTTGCCGTCAGCCTGGCCGTAACGGGCCTCAAGGCCCGCATCCGGGCCGCCGCCGTGACCCACCCCGAACTGCTCGGCGACCCGGACACCGCGCGCGTGCTGCGGGCCGTCCAGGAGGACCGGCAGCGCGAGGCGGTCCGCGTCTTCCGCTCGCTGCTCGGCACCAAGGGTGCCGAGCGCACCTTCGCCCTGCTGGCCCCCGCCTTCGCCGACATCCTCGCGTGGAACGCCCTCACCGACGAGAACCCGCTCAACGACGGGGCCGGCTGGGAGATCGCCACCGGCCGCACCCTGGCCGGCGCGGAGCCGGTCCTGGGCATCAGCGCCCGGGTCTGGGCCTTCCTCGACCGCGGACCGGGCCGAGCCGAGCCCCTCGTCCCCTCCCCCGCGCTCGCCGAACGCCTCGACACCACCGGCACGATCGCCGGGTACGTCCGCAACATCGGCGCCGTGGGCACCGACGGAACGCTGCTGGTCCAGCAGGTCGTGGGGCCCGACGGCGTCCAGCGGTACGTGGTCCAGCTCGCCGGCATGTCCGGTGTCAGCGACAAGAGCCCCCAGGACCTGCTGGGCGCCGTACACGCCGTCGCCCGGCCCGCCACCCCGTACTCCAGGGCCGTCGCCAAGGCGCTGCGCCGGCTGGTCCCCTCGGGCTGCGAACTGGCCCTGGTGGGCCACAGCCTGGGCGGGATCACCGCCATGAACCTGGCCGCCGACCGGGACTTCTGCGGGATCCACCACGTCACGCACGTCGTCGCGATCGGCTCCCCCATCGACGGCAAGCGCCCGGCCGATCCGCGGACCCGGGTGTACTCGCTGGTCAACGAGCACGACGTGGTGCCGAGCCTGGAGGGCCGCTCCTCGGTCTCCGCGTACGCGCTGCCCGAGCAGTTCACCGAGTTCACCTGGACCGACGACACGCACTCCTTCCCGCTGTGCCACGCCGCGGAGCGGTACGCGCACAACCTGGAGCACACGGTCCCCGAGGCGAGCGCCCGCGTGGACGCCGACCTCGCGCCCTTCCGGGGCCGCGTGACCGCCGCCCGCTTCTTCCGGCTCTACGACCGCTGACCGCGCACCGCCGCTCTCCCACCACCGCTCTCCCCCCCCCGCCTCCCCTCTTCCGCCGACCGCTGAGGAACGCCATGACCGACACCACCTCCACCGAGCCGAGCGCGGCCCCGAGCCGTGCGACCCCGGCCGCCGCGGGCGTTCCCGCGCAGGCCGCCCACCCCGGCCAGGCGCCCTCGTACGGCCCGCCCGGGCTCCTCGAACGCCTCGGCTCGGCCGCCTTCGCCCGCGTCAACCGCACCCGCGAGTGGCACGAACTGCCGCTCCCCCTCGGGCTGCTGAACCTCCGGGTGCTCCGCGACGACCTGCGCCGCAAGAACCTGTACGACACGTACGGCGCGGGCGGGGAGGGCCGCCGGCGTCCGACCGCCGCGCTCGCGCCCTTCCGCTCCTACGACGGCTCGGGCTACGACCCGTACGACGAGGACATGGGCCGGGTCGGCACCCGGCTCGACCGCAACGCCCCGCTGCACCTGGCCTTCCCGGACTCCGAAGAGGAGCTGATGTCGCCGAACCCGCGCGAGATCAGCAGGCAGCTGCTGGCCCGCAAGGGCTTCGTGCCCGCGCCCACCCTCAACCTGCTGGCCGCCGCCTGGATCCAGTTCGAGAACCACGGCTGGGCCAACCACGGCGACAACGAGGAGGCCGAGCCGTTCACGGTCCCGCTCGCCGGGGACGACGACTGGGCCGAGCACGGCGGCAGCTGCCCGATGCGCGTGAACCGCACCCGCCCCGACCCGGTCGCGCACACCGCGGCCGACGCGCCGCCCACGTACGAGAACACCGTCACCCACTGGTGGGACGGCTCGCAGATCTACGGCTCCGACGAGGCCCGCTGCCGGGCGCTGCGCACGGGCGAGCACGGTCGGCTGATCGTGGAGGACGGCCGGCTGCCCGCCGATCCGCGGCCCGGGAGGTCCTGCCTGGACTGGACCGGCATGAACAGCGACTACTGGGCGGGCCTGTCGCTGCTGCACACGCTGTTCGCCAAGGAGCACAACGCGATCTGCGACTACCTGCGCGCCCACTACCCGACCTGGGACGACGAGCGGCTCTTCCACACCGCGCGGCTGGTCAACACCGCGCTCATGGCGAAGATCCACACGGTGGAGTGGACTCCGGGCATCCTCGACACCCCGGTGCTGCGCCGCGCGATGGACGCCAACTGGTACGGGGTGCTGCCGCGCTGGGTCAGCCGGACGTACGGGCGCGTGGGCAAGGGCGAGATGCTCAGCGGGATCCTCGGTTCCCCGACCGACCACCACGCGGCGCCGTTCTCGATGACGGAGGAGTTCGTCTCCGCGTACCGGCTGCACCCGCTGATCCCGGACGAGCTGGCCGTACGGGACCACCGCGCGGGCGGCGTCCGCACCACCATCGGGTTCGACGAGATGCAGGGCGCGACCACCCGGAAGGCGGTCGACGCGTACGGCATGAGCGACCTGTTCTACAGCTTCGGCACGGCCCACCCCGGGGCCCTCGTCCTGCACAACCACCCGGACGCGCTGCGCAATCTGGCCCGGCTCACCGGCGAGCACACCGACCTGGGCACGGTCGACGTCCTGCGCGACCGCGAGCGCGGGATCCCCCGCTACAACGCGTACCGGCAGATGCTGCGCAAGCGGCCGGTCACCTCCTTCGAGGAGCTGACAGGCGGCCATCCGGGTGACACCCCGCTGCTGAAGGAGCTGTACGAGGGACGCCTCGACCGGGTGGACACGCTGGTCGGCAATCTCGCCGAGCCGCGGCCGGCCGGATTCGGCTTCAGCGACTCCCTGTTCCGGATCTTCATCCTGATGGCGAGCAGGCGGCTGAAGAGCGACCGCTTCTTCACCACCGACTACCGGCCCGAGGTGTACACGGCGGAGGGCCTGGAGTGGGTGGACCGGGGCGGCATGGTCTCCGTGCTCCTGCGCCACCACCCCGAACTGGCCCCGGCCCTCGACGGCGTGACCAACGCCTTCGCCCCCTGGAGGACCCTGTGACGGCCGTTCCGGCGCCGCGCACGGAGCGGGAGGCGCGGCGCTGCGAGCCCGCGGAGGGACTGCGGGCCCACTCCGCGGCGCTGCTGCGGCACGCGGAACGGCTGCGGGCGGGGGCCGTGGCGCTGGACTGGAAGGGTCCGCAGGCCGAGGCCTTCCGCTGGCGGATCGAGACGCTGGCCGACCGCTGCGCGACGGCGGCGGCCGGCCTGGCCCGGTCCGCGGAGCAGTTGGACGCGGCCCTGCGCTCCCGCTGACGGCCGGGGACACAATGGGCGGGTGGGCGGACGGTCGGGCCCACCCGTTCCCTGTCGTCCTCGTCGAAAGCGAGCACGCCGTGAGCCACCACCACGAGCACCACGACGGGTCCTTCCGGGCGCGGCTGCGGCACCGGCTGCGGCACCGGCTCGGCCATCTGGCGCACGCGTTCGCCCCGCACGGGCACGAACCGGCGGCCAAGGTCGATCCGGTGATGGAGACCTCCCGGCAGGGCATGCGCACGCTGTGGCTGTCCCTGGGCGTCCTGGGCCTGACCACGGCCGTCCAGGCCGGTGTCGTCGCCCTGTCCGGGTCGGTGGCCCTGCTCGGCGACACCGTCCACAACGCCGCCGACGCGCTGACCGCCGTTCCCCTCGGCATCGCGTTCGTGCTCGGGCGGCGCGCGGCGAACCGCCGCTACACGTACGGCTACGGCCGGGCCGAGGACCTGGCCGGGATCGTCGTCGTGCTGACCATCGCGGCCTCCTGCGCCCTCACCGCGTTCCAGGCCGTGGACCGGCTCCTGCACCCCCGCGAGATCGGCCAGCTCTGGGCGGTCGCGGGCGCCGCGGTGGTCGGCTTCCTCGGCAACGAGTGGGTGGCCCGGCAGCGGATCCGCACCGGCCGCCGGATCGGCTCCGCGGCGCTCGTCGCCGACGGCCTGCACGCCCGTACGGACGGGTTCACCTCGCTCGCCGTCCTGCTCGGCGCGGGCGGCGCCGCGATCGGCTGGAAGAGCGCGGATCCGATCGTCGGCCTGCTCATCACCGCGGCCATCCTCATGGTGGTGCGCGACGCCGCGCGCGAGGTCTGCCGGCGGCTGATGGATTCGGTCGATCCGGCCCTGGTCGACACCGCGCACGGCGCGCTGCTCGGCGTGCCCGGCGTCCGGGGCACCGGGCAGGTCCGCATGCGGTGGATCGGGCACGCGCTGCGGGCCGAGGCCGACATCGTCGTCGACCCGCACCTCACGGTGGTGCAGGCGCACGCCCTGGCCGTCGAGGCCGAACACGCCCTGATCCACGCCGTCCCCCGGCTGACCGCGGCCACCGTGCACATCGACCACACCGCGGACCGCGAGGACCCGCACGCCGCCCTGGCCCACCACGGGGCCGAGCGGGCTGACACCGGGCCGCCGGCACGCTGACGGCGGACTGACGGCGGGCTGACACCGGGCTGACGGCGGAAACCCTGACAGTGCCTTGATGCCGGGGCCGGGAGGGCGTCAGCGGCGTATATGGAGTGGGCCGTTTCCCGTCAAGGTGGCGTCAGGGACCCGCGCGGGGGGACCGCGGGCGGGGATAGCTTCGGAGTCGCGCCCCGGACTGCCTCCCCGCACTCGGGGCGCCACCAGTCGCCTCTTGCGGTTCCTCAGGGAGGGCCCCATGTGTCTGTTCCGGTACGAAGACGATCCCGAGCCCGAGGAACGGGTCCCGGCCGGGCTCCTGTACGTGCCCGTCCGGCCGGGAAGGGGAGCGGAGGCGGTGATCCGCCTGTTCCGCACTCCGCTGGGCGCCCGTACGGCCGTCGGCTTCACCCGCGCGGATCTGCTGGCCGCCACCCTCGGTGAGGGCCAGCGCCACATCCGGCTGTCGGAGTCCCTGCTGCGGGAGCTGTGCGCACCGCTCGGCGCGGACCTGATCACCGTCGACCCGACGCTGTCGGCTCCGGCGGCCGCTCCGGCGGCTCCGGCCGCCACCGCCGCGCCGCTGCGGCCGGGCCGGTTCCCGGCCCAGGCCGTCTGAGGGGAGGAGTCCCATGACCACCGTCACCCTGTCCGAGACCGCCGCGGGCTCCGCGGACGAGCTGTCCGTCTGGCCGGCCTCGACGACCCGGCTGCCGCAGGGGGGCCTCGCCGTCGGCGGGGTCCCGCTGACCGAGATCGCCGACCGCTTCGACACCCCGGCGTACGTACTGGACGAGGGCGAGGTGCGGACCCGCTGCCGTACCTACCGCGACGCCTTCCCCGACGCCGAAGTGCTCTACGCCGCCAAGGCCTTCCTCTCCCGCGCCATGGTCCACTGGGTCGCCGAGGAGGGCCTCGGGCTCGACGTCTGCTCGGCCGGCGAACTCGAACTCGCCGTCACCGCCGGATTCCCGCCGGACCGCATCCTCCTGCACGGGAACGCCAAATCACCGCGCGACATCGAGACCGCGCTGCGGCTCGGCGTCGGCCGGATCGTCATCGACAGCCCGTCCGAGATCGCCCGCCTCGCCGCCGCCGTCGGCCCCGGCGGACACCAGAAGGTCCTGGTCCGCGTCGTCCCCGGCATCTCGGCCGGCGGCCACGAGAAGATCCGCACCGGCACCGACGGCCAGAAGTTCGGCCTGTCCCTCACCGACGGCTCGGCGCAGCACGCCGTCACCCGCATCCTGGGCCAGCCGCAGCTCGAACTCGTGGGCCTGCACTGCCACATCGGCTCCCAGATCACCGACGTGAAGCCGTACCTGACGGCGGTGCGCCGCGTGGTCGGCCTGATGGCCCGCATCCGCGACGCCCACGGCGTCACGCTCCCCGAGCTCGACATGGGCGGCGGCCACGGCATCGCGTACTGCCCGGGCGAACCCGCGCTCGACCTCACGGCGCTGGCCGGCCGGCTGCGCGCCGAGCTCGTCGAGAGCTGCGCGGCGGCCGGGCTGCCCGTGCCCCGGCTCGCCATCGAGCCGGGCCGGGCGATCGCCGGTCCGGCGGGGGTGGCCCTGTACCGGGTCCTCGCGGTGAAACGCACCGGGGACCGGGTGTTCGTGGCCGTGGACGGCGGTATGAGCGACAACCCCCGGCCCGCGTTGTACGGGGTCCGGTACGCACCCCGCCTGATCGGCCGCCACTCCGCCGCCGCGCCCTGTACGGCCACGGTGGTGGGCCGGCACTGCGAGGCGGGCGACGTCCTGGCCGCCGACGTCGAACTCCCCGGCGACGTCCACCCGGGAGACCTCCTGGCCGTGCCGGTGGCGGGTGCCTACCAGCTGTCCATGGCCTCCGGCTACAACATGGTCGGCCGTCCCCCGGTCGTCGCCGTCGACCACGGCACGGCCCGGCTCCTCGTCCGCCGCGAAACCCTGGACGACTTCCGCCGCCGCGACATCGGCGACTGAGGTCCGGCGGGGTACCGGTCGGGCCGCCGGCCGGCCGGTGCCCCGGCGCGTGCGGTCCCGGACCGGTCCGATCGCCGGGTGCGGGGGTCCGGGTCACCATGGAGGAGATCCGTATCCACGGGACTCGCCCCGGAGGCGCCGATGGTGCACACCGATGGAGCGGCCGCGGACGTCCTGGTGGCGGGGGCCGGCCCGGTCGGGCTGACGGCGGCCGCCGAGCTGCGGCGGCGCGGGATCTCCTGCCGGATCGTCGACCGGCTCCCGGCGCGGCTGCCGTACGCCAAGGCGGTGGGGATCCAGCCGCGGACCCTGGAGATCTGGGACCGGATGGGCTTCGTCCGGGCCGCGCTGGAGGCCGCCGTCCCGATGCGCGGGCAGCTCACGTACGTGAACGGCGTGGAGCAGCCCCGGCTGGACCTGGTGCTGCCGCCCGAGGTCCCGTACCGCTTCGCCGCGCTGCCGCAGTACGAGACCGAGCGGATCATCGAGGAGTTCCTGGAGGGTTTCGGGACGCGCATCGAGCGGGGCTGCGAGCTGGTGTCGTTCGTCCAGGACGCCGACGGGGTGACCTGCCGGCTCACCACCCCCGCCGGGGAGGAGGAGGTCCGCACCCGGTACCTGGTGGGGTGCGACGGCGCGCACAGCGCCGTCCGCAAGGGGCTCGGTCTGGCCTTCGAGGGCGGCGCGTTCCCCGAGGAGTACATGCTCGCCGACGTGGAGCTCGACTGGGACCTGCCGTACGCGTACGGGGTGCGGGCCATGCACCACGATGCCCGGGGCGCCGTCGACGATCTGCTGGTGTGCATTCCGTTGCCGGGCACCGGCCGCTACCGGGTGTCGATGATGGTGCCGCCGGAGCTCTCCGCCGCTCCCCCGCAAGGCGGTGACGCGGTGGCGCACGGGCTGGAGGGCGGCCGGGCCCCCGAACTCGGCCACGTCCAGGCCGTCCTGGACCGGCTGTCCCCGCAGCCCACCACGGTGTCGGCCATGCGCTGGTCGTCCGTGTTCCGGATCAGCCACCGGCTGGTGGACCGGTACGGGCAGGGGCGGGTCTTCGTGGCCGGGGACGCGGCGCACATCCATCCGCCGACGGGGGCGCAGGGCATGAACACAGGCATCCAGGACGCCTGGAACCTGGCCTGGAAGCTGGCGCTGGCCGTGCGGGGCGCCGGCGCCCCGGGGCTGCTCGCGAGTTACGACGCCGAGCGCCGGCCGGTGGGCGAGGAGGTCGTCGGCCGTACCGTGCGGCAGGCAGCCGAGGGAGTCCAGGCCGATCCGGAGGACGCGGACACGCTGATGATGCGCCAGGCCCAACTGCTCGTCGGCTACCGGGGCAGCCCCCTCGTACAGCCGGCGGGCCCGCAGGACGACGGCGGGCCCGGGCCGCGGCCCGGCGACCGGGCACCGGACTGTGGCGGGCTCTCCGGGCAGATCGCCGCGTATCCGCTGCGGCTGTACGACCTGCTGCGCGGCCGCGACCACATGCTGCTGCTGTACGGGCCGGGCCCGGCGCTGGACGGCCTCGCCGAGCTGGCCTCGGCGGTACGGGGTCCCGCGAGGGGCCGGGTCGGGGTGTGCGCGGTCCTCGCCGACGCCGGGGCCGAAGCGGACCGGGGGGCGCCGGTGCCCGTGTACCGGGACGGCCGGGGCGAGTTCGCCCGGATGTACGGGGTGCGGGAGCCGGCGGCGTTCGTGATCCGGCCGGACGGCTACCTCGGGGCCAGGCTGTGCCCGCCGACCGTCTCGGGGCTGGCCGCCCACTTCTCCGCGGTGTTCGGGAGCTGAGCGGGCGCGGCGGGACCCCCGGCCCCGGTCTCCGTCCCCGTGCCCCCGGCCCCGGTGAACCCCTTGGCGAGGAGCCGGACGGCCAGGCCCACCTCCCAGGCGAACACCGGGAGTGCGGCGAGCGATCCGGCGACCGAGACCTGCTCGTAGACGCCGAACAGCACGGCGGTGGCCGAGGCGCAGATCAGCGCGCCGCCGACGAGCCCCAGCACGGCGAGGGGCCGCGGGACGAGCCGTGAGCGGTACATCAGGCCGGCCAGGACGAGGGTGTTGGCGCCGAGGACGAAGTTGGGCCCGATGAGGAACGTCCAGTCGTGGACCGCCACGAGGGTGTCGGCGGCCGTGAGGAGGGAGGCGCCGCCCTCGCCCGGCGCCGCCGCGGATTCCCGGCGCAGCGTCACCACCGACAGCACGCTGATGGTGCCGACGAGGATGACGGCGGCTTCCAGCAGCCGCCCGCAGACGTAGCCGAGCGCGGCGCCCTCGTTCTGCCGCTTGACGACCGGGTACAGGGCGACCCCGGTGCCGATGACGGCCAGCGCGAGGACGAACTCGGACAGGGCCCCGAGGAACACCCGGGCGTCGGCGCCGGGGCCGAGGACGTAGCCGGCGTCGTGCAGCACGGGGCCGTACAGCGCGAGCCCGCCGATCGCGGCGACCTCGGTGACGAGGAACAACACCCCTGTGACGAGCGCGGTCTTTCTGTTCGAGCCCATGCGGAACCACTCCCTCTTGAGAGGTGTACGGCGTACACCTGGGCCACACGGTAGGTGTACGGCGTACACTCGTCAAGCCGCGTACCGACGACGAAGGAGCCGATCGACATGACCCGCCGGCCGGAGGCCGCGCCCCGGGCGCCGCTGAGCAGGGACCGGGTGCTGCGCGCCGCCGTCGAACTGGCCGACGGCGTCGGGATCGAGGCACTGAGCATGCGCAGGCTCGCCCAGGAACTGGGCGTGGTGCCGATGGCGCTCTACAAGCACGTCGCCAACAAGGAACAGCTCCTGGACGGCATGGTGGAGGCCGTCGTGGGAGAGATCGATCCCCCGGCCCACGGATCCGACTGGCAGGGCGCGGTCCGGCAGCGGATCCTCTCGGCGCGCGCGGCCCTGCTGGGGCACTCCTGGGCGGCCCAGGTGATCCGCTCGCGCAGCGGGCCGACCCCGGCCGTGCTCGCGTACCTGGACTCGGTGATCGGCATGTTCCGCGCCGGGGGCCTCTCGGTCGACCTCACCCATCACGTGATGCACGCGCTGGGCAGCCGCGTCCTGGGGTTCACCCAGGAGGTGTTCGACGCCGCCCCGGACCCGGATCCCGCGGGGCCGGCGGCCATGCCGCCGGAGGCCGCGGCGGCCTACCCCCATGTCGCGGAGCTGGCCGGGGCCGCGGCCCACGACGGGGAATCCGTCCTGGGCGGCGGCTGCGACGACCAGTTCGAGTTCGAGTTCGCGCTGGACCTGCTCCTGGACGGCTTCGAACGCCTCCGCGGCCAGGGCTGGACGTCAGGAGCCCGGCGGGCCGGGGGTGACCCGATCGCGTAGGCTCGGCCAATGGCCAAGTACTTCGACGTGCACCCCGAGAACCCCCAGCAGCGCACCATCGGCAGTGTCGCTGAAAGCATCCGCTCCGGCGCGCTCGTCGCGTACCCGACGGACTCCTGCTACGCGCTGGGCTGCCAGCTCGGCAACCGTGACGGCCTCGCCCGGATCCGGTCCATCCGCAACCTCGACGACCGTCACCACTTCACCCTGGTGTGCCAGGACTTCGCCCAGCTGGGCCAGCTCGTGCAGATCGACAACGACGTGTTCCGCGCGATCAAGGCGTCCACCCCCGGCAGTTACACCTTCATCCTCCCCGCGACGAAGGAAGTGCCGCGCCAGCTGCTGCACCCCAAGAAGAAGACGGTCGGCGTACGCATCCCCGACCACGCGGTGACGCAGGCCCTGCTCGCCGAGCTCGGTGAGCCGCTGCTGTCCAGCACCCTGCTCCTGCCCGACGAGCCGGAGCCGCTGACGCAGGGCTGGGAGATCAAGGAGCGGCTCGACTACCTCGTCGACATCGTGGTCGACTCCGGCGACTGCGGGACCGAGCCGACCACCGTCATCGACTTCTCCGGCGGCGAGGCCGAGATCGTACGGCGCGGGGCGGGCGACACCACGCGGTTCGAGTGACGCGCCCCCGCCCGCCGCGTGACACGGGTCCGACTCACGCGGCGGGCGGGGCGGCGTACGAACGGCCGGACCGGCGGGATCAGCAGCCGAAGTTGACGCGCCGGAACGAGGCGTAGTGGTCGGAGGTGTAGTAGTCCTCCTCCCACTGCTGTCCGGTGATGATCCGGCGTGCCCCGCGGGTCGGCGAGCCCGGGGTGATGACGGTGTACTCGTGGTAGTAGCCGCTGCCGTGGATCGGGAGCAGCCGCTCGCGGTTCTGGAAGACGACGCCGTCCTGGGAGTACGGGAACGGGCCGCCCTGGTCGATGAGGTCGAGGGTGTCGTGCGCCTGCGAAGGCAGCGCCGAGTAGCAGACGCTGCCGACCGATGCCGCGGCGGCCGCCGCGGCGGAGACGGGGGCGGACGCGGGAGCGGGAGCCGCCGAGGCGGCCGGTCCGGTGAGGAGGGCACCGGCGATCGCCGCGGCGCCGACGAGGGTCACGAAGCGTGGGGGGATTCTCATGCGGCCCATGATGACGCGCGTAGAGCAGCGGCCGTCAACGCCAACTGCACTGTGTTTCCTGCCTGTTCACCGGCCGTGGACGGCGCGTGGCACGAACGTCGGCGCCACGTAAGGCGGACGCAACCTGAGGGCCGCGCGGAGCCGGTGGCAGGATGATCGGCAGTCGACCGAGAGAGGTGCCGCACCATGGCCGTCGTCCACCGGACCACGATGACCCCGGGCAAGCTGGAGCTGCTCGCTTCCTGGCTTCCCACGCAGTCCTGGTACCAGGGCCCCGGCCCGGGGAGCGCCCCCCGGCCGGCCAGGGTCGGGGGTTTCCGGCTCGACGACCCGCAGGGGGAGGTCGGGATCGAGTTCATGGCGGTCTCCGACGGTGCGGGAGACCGGCCGGTCACGTACCACGTGCCCCTCACGTACCGCGGAGCACCGCTGGACGGGGCGGAGAACGCCCTCATCGGCACCTCCGAGCACGGGGTGCTGGGCCGGCGCTGGATCTACGACGGGACCCACGACCCCGTCCTGGTCGAGCGGTTGTACGCGCTCGTACGCGGCGAGGCGGAGCCGCAGGCACAGAGCGAGAGCGACACGCCCGACCCGTCCGTCACGGGCTGGTCCGCGGGGACCGGCCGCCCGGGCCCGGTCACGATCCTCGGCGTGTCCGACGGGCCGGAGACGACCGACGTGCTCGTGCGGACCCCGGGCGGGAAGCTGACCCTCGGCGTGCGGCGCGTCCTGCGGGCCGCACCGGCGCGGGACGACAGCGGCGGGCAGCAGCCGCTGGGGCACGTCACCGCGGAGTGGACGCTGCCGGACGGTACGAAGGCGCGCGGCCGGTACGCCGTCGTCCGCGCGTAGGACCGGCGGCGCGCCGGGTCCGGGCCGGGCTGCGGCGCGCGGGCGGCGCGGAACGGCCGCTGCGCGCATCATGGGAGGTGGGGAAGGCCCCTTTCGCCCGGCAGAGGAGGGCGCGGATGAGTGCCCAGCGCTACGAGCTGGTGTTTACCGAGGGCCCGGACACGAGCGAGGACGTCGTCGTGGTGAGCGCCACCGGCCAGGCCGGGCCGGGCGGCCACCCGGTCTACGCGGACGCGTCCGGCATCGTCCGTGCGGAGATCAGCGACCAGGAAGAGGTGCGCATCCTGGCCTCCGGCGGCGGCCAGGACCCCGCCCGTGTGGTCCGGGTCCGGCCGCTGCCCTGAGCGCGCCCCGAACGCACCGTTGCTCCGTCCGAGTTCTCTTGCGTGCCCGTTCGGTCGCACCACCCGAGCGCATGATCATCATTTAGCCGCGCAATCGTTTTGATGCTCCCAACGGGCCGTGGGCGAGCTGGGAAGGCTGCGTGGCGATGTCATCGACGCACCGTGCACAAAAGGAACGACGGGTACGACGGGCCCGGGGGGCGCCGGGAAGCAGGACGTGGAGTGTGGTGGCCGCCGTGACCGGCGCCGCCCTCGTCGTCGCCGCGGCACCGGGCCGGGCGCCCGAGCAGGACGCCGCGGGGCGCCCGGCCGGCGCCCCGGACGCCGCCGTGACCCTGCTCGTGGGCCGGGCCCTGGACCAGGGGGACGGCGGCATCGCCGCGCGGTGCGCTCTGGAGGCGTTCCGGGACGGCCTGTGCACCGGCTGGCGGCAGCAGCGCGTACGGGCCACCTCCCGGGGAGCCGGGTCGGTCCTGCGCGGGCCCGCGTCCCGGGAGGCCGGCGCGATGGATCGTACGGTCGTCCTCCCCACGAACTCCGGCGGCCCGCTGGAGATCGCGCTCGCCGAGGCGGGGCAACTCACCGATGTCACCGTCCACGACGGGCACGGGCGCTACGTGGGCGGCGAACTCGCCCCCAGGAGCCGTCACTGGACCAACACCGAGCCGCTGCGGGCCGGCGAGCTCTACACCGTCCAGGTCGGCGCCCAGGACGCGGCGGGGACTCCGGTCGGCGTCACCATGGCGTTCCGGACCGCGCCGCCCCCGGACGAGGGCCGCCTCACGGTGGAGTTCGGGCCGCGGCCCGGCACCTACGGCGCGGGGCAGATCGTGACGGCCGCCCTGAGCCGGCCGGTTCCCGCCGCCGACCGCACGGCCCGGGCCCGGGTGGAGCGGGCGCTCCAGGTGACCTCGGAGCCGGCCGTCGAGGGCGGCTGGCACTGGGTGGACGATTCGACGCTGCACTACCGGCCGCGGACGTACTGGCCGGCGCACGCCGAGGTGCACGTGACGAGCGGTCTCGACGGGGTGGAGGTGGGAGACCACGACTACGGCGGCCCCTCCGACTCCACGGAGTTCACCATCGGGGACCGGATCGAGGCGGTCACCGACGCCGAAGCGCACGAGATGACCGTACGCCGCAACGGCACGGCGATCCGGACGATCCCGGTCACCACCGGCAAGGCGGGATTCCGGACCCGCAGCGGCATCAAGGTCGTGCTGGGCAAGGAGTACCAGGTCCGGATGCGCGGGGACTCCGTCGGCATCAAGCGCGGCACGAGCGAGTTCTACGACCTGCCGGTCTTCTACGCGACGCGGGTGACGTGGAGCGGCGAGTACGTGCACGCCGCGCCCTGGTCGGTCGCGTCGCAGGGCGAGGAGAACGTGAGCCACGGCTGTACCGGCATGAGCACGACGGAGGCCGCGTGGTTCTTCCAGACCGTACGGGAGGGGGACATCGTGCAGGTGGTGAACAGCGAGGGCGAGCCGATGGCTCCGTTCGAGAACGGCTTCGGCGACTGGAACCTGGACTGGCGGGCCTGGCAGGCCGGCAGCGCGCTCACCTCCTCCGACGCCCCCGTCTCGGCGGCCGTCCTGCCGGCGGTGTCCCACCACACCGCGACCCGGCTGCGCCCCCTGACCTGAGCGACGCGCGAACGCGGCCCCGTGCCGTACCCGGCGGATCCGCCGGGTACGGCACGGGGCGTCGGGCGGACGGCTCCCCGGGGGGCTACTTGGGCGTGGGACAGACCTGCCAGGCCAGGTGGTAGAGCGTGCTCACGCTCGCGTCCGTGGAGTCCATGGCCATAAAGCTGGTGGCGGTCTGCGGATTGGACGTGCCCGCATTCACGCGCAGTTCCGTATTGATGTTGAAGTTTCGTTTCTCTCCGCACGGGGCCCAGACCAGATCCGCGTACTCGGTCTTGTCGCTCGTCTGCCAGTTGTCATTGTGCGGACCGTTGAACTGATGGGTGCGCTGAGTCGTCTGGGGCATTCCCTGGAAGTAGTAGTTGGCCCGCTCCTGACCCCACGCACCCGGCTGGAGGAATGCGAATCCGCGGTAATCCGCCTGGACGATCGCATAGGTGAATCCCGAAGGAACGTGGACGCGGAGATTGAGCTGGCAGTTCTTGCGGAATGCCGTGGGCGGCGCGCCGGGGCCCACCTGCGCCAGGTAGTCACTGTAGGTGACCGTGAAGGCGGTGTTGTCGGGCGCGACGGCCACTTCGGCGGTGCCCTCGCGGCAGCCGGATCCGTTCACGGTGGCGAGTTCGATCACGATCTTGTCGGGCGGAGCGGTGATCTGCGGGGTGTGGCCGGCGGCCCCGGCGGAGGTCGCCGCCGTGGCGATCAGCACGGCCGCCGCGCCACCGGTGAGCAGGGTACGAGACAGGGAATGAGGCATCGTTGTCACTCCTGATCATCGATCGGTGTTTCCTGCGCTCACGCCGCGTCAGGCCGCCGCCGGGCATTCCTTCCACTCGAAGTGGTAGACCGTGCTCACGCTGCCGTCCGTCGAGTCCATGCTCATGAAGCTCAGGGCCTGCGGGTTCGACGTCCCCGCGTAGACCCGCAGTTCGCTGTTGACGTTGAGGTTGCGTTCCTCGCCACAGGGCGCGAAGACCAGGTCCTGGTAGTCGGTCTGGTCGCTCGCCTGCCAGTTGTCGGAGTACGGGCCGCCGAACTGGTGGGTCGTACGGGCCGTCTGCGGCATGCCCTGGAAGTAGTAGTTCGCGCGCTGCTGGCCGTAGGCCCCGCGCTGGAGGTGCGCGAAGCCGCGGTAGTCGGCGCGGGCGATGGCGTACGTGAACCCCTGCGGTACGTGGACCTGGAGGGCGAGCTGGCAGTTCTTGCGGAACTCGGTGCCGCCTGAGCCGGCGCCGGCCTGGGCCAGGTAGTTGCTGTACGTGACGCTGAACGAGGTGTTGTCGGAGGCCGCGGTGACGCCCGCCGTCCCCTGCGGGCATCCCGATCCGTTGACGCCGACCACCTCGACGGTGATTCTGCCGGGCGGCGTGGACGGGGTGTCGGCCTGCGCGGGAACGGCCAGGGCGCATAACGCCGCGACCGCCGCGCCGACGGTGAATCTGCGGAGCAACATCGTGGTTTCTCCATTCATTGGTCCGGCAGAACCGGAACCGGAACCGATGCGAATTTCGGCATGCACATGCCACCACAGCGGGTGCGTGCTGGGAAGGACGCGAAACGGCCAACACCTCCGTTCCGCACCGCCCTGGCCGAATTCGGGCACCGCGGGAGCGGATGCGGGGCGGTGCGTGTGGGGAGGGCACGGATGGGCATGCGCCGGGTATGGCCCTCCAGCACCCGGCGGAACGCGCCGACGAGGGGCGCGCCGCCCGCTTCGAGAAACTGGCCGAGCTCGCCTCCAATTTCACGAGTTCCGCCGTCTTCTCCGTCCTGTGCGTGCTCTTGGTGGCCGGTTTCGTGGCCGTACACCTGGCGGGGCTGTCCACGGAGTGGCAGCACCTCGCGGGCGACGCCATGGCTGCCGTGTCCCTGCTCCTGCTGGCCTTGCTGAAGAACTCCGAGCGCCGCGCCGAACACGCGATCCAGCGCAAACTCGACGCGATCGCCGCGGCGCTGCTGGAGCAGCAGGAGGACGGGGAGGGCCGGGAAGGCCAGGGACGGGGCAAGGACGCGGCGGGCAAGGCCCACGAGGATCTGGAGTCCGCCATCCGGATGGAAGAGCGGCTGTAGGAGGGCTGTAGGAGGCCTGTAGGACACGCACGCACTTACGCCTGCAGGGCCACCGCCAGCAGCAGGGCGGCCACGCCCACGGCCAGCCAGGCCAGGTAGTCCCCGACCAGCCCCGAATGCAGGCGGCGCAGCGGCAGGACCGCGGCGGCCGCCGCCCCGCGCGCGCCCGCGCCGCCCGGCCACCACAGCGCGGCCCCGGCCAGCAGGCACGCCAGGACTGCCGAGGCCAGGCCGAGCACCGCGCCCGCCGCGGTCCACTCCGTCGGGAGGGCCTCCGCGGCCGCACCGCCGCCCGGGGTCCCTGCCCCGCCCGCGGCGGCGGCGTAGCCGGCCCGGTCCGTGAAGAGCGCCGCGCCGTGGCCGAGACTCTCCGCGACCGCCGGAACCGTGCCGACGAGCAGCCCCAGGAAGAGCAGTACCGCCGGCACCACGACCATGGGCGGGTGCGGTGCCTTCCGCGGCTCCCGGACCTCCGGCTCCTCCCCCTCCCCACTGGTCTCGGCGTCTGCGGGCGCCGGGCTCGGGGGCCGTCCCGCGCCCCAAAAAATCCGGGCGGCCGCGCGCAGCAGCGTGCCGCCGGTCACCGCCGAGGTCAGGAGGAACACCGGCAGCAGCACGGTCCCCGCCGCCTCCTCGCCGAGCGCCTTGCCCAGACCCGCGCCGAACGGCGGGAGACCGGCCAGGACCAGGGCGCCGAGGGCGAACAGCAGGCCGACGGCCCGCAGGGCGCGCGCCTTGCCGTGGAGGCCGCGCTCGTCCACCGATCCGTACTGGTCGAGCAGGACTCCGCACAGCCCGAAGAGCGCCGCCTTCGCGCAGCCGTGGCCGGCCACGTACACGGCCGTGGCGCAGGTGCCCGCCGGGGTGAGCAGGGCGATGCCGACGAGGAACAGCCCCACGTGGCTGACGGTGGAGAAGGCCAGCATCCGCTTCAGGTGCCGCTGCGGCCAGCACATGAGGGCGCCGAGCAGCGCGGTGACGACGCCGACCGCGACGAAGGTGGTGCGGAAGGCGGTGTGCGGGATCCCGCCGGGACCCGAGAACACCGCCCAGTACACGCGGGCGGCCCCGTACACGCCGAGCTCGACCATGACCCCGGACATCAGCATGCAGACCGGGGTCGGCGCGACGGAATGGGCGTCGGGGAGCCAGAAGTGGAACGGCACGGCCGCCGCCTTCACCAGGAACGCGGTGACGACGAGGACGAAGGCGACGACCGTCAGGGCGTCGGTGGGCTGCCCGGCGAGCCGCTCCCCCAGGCGGGCCAGGTTGAGCTCGCCGGTGCGCGCGTACAGCATCGCGATGCCGAGGAGGGCGCCGTACGCGGCGAAGGACGTGACGATCCCGAAGGTGAGGGCGCCCTGGAGCGGTCTCGGGTCCTCGATGCGGTAGCCGGTCAGGGCGAACGCGGCGACGCTCATGAGCTCGAAGAAGACGAAGGCGTTGAACAGGTCGGCCGTCAGCGCGAAGCCGACCATGCCCGCCTCGAAGAGCAGGATCAGCGCGGGGAAGACCCCGGCCCGGTCACCGGCCGGTTCGTCGAAGTAGCGCCAGGAGTAGACGATCACGGCGAGCACGAGCGTCGAGGCGAGCAGGGCGAGTCCGGTGCCGAGCGGGTCGGCGAGCAGGACGATCCCGATGTCCGCGGGGTGCCCGCCGATCCGGACGCCCGCCGCGAACCCCGCTCCGGCTCCCGCCCGCTCCGCGGTGTGCGGCCACAGGGCGACCAGGCAGCCCAGGTCGGCCGCCGCGGCCGCGGTGGCGAGGAGGTCGCAGCCGAGCCGGGGCAGCCACCGGCCGGCCACGGCCAGCAGGACGGCGCCGATCAGCGGGACCGCCACGGCCAGCGGCAGGAGCGCCTCGGCGTCCGCCACGGCCTCAGCCCTTGAGCGCGGTGAGCGCCTGGGGGTCGACCGTTCCGTGGCGCTTGCGCAGTTGGATGGTGAGGGCGAGCAGGAGGGCGGTCACGGTGGCGCCGACCACGATGTCCGTGAGGGTCAGGGCCTGGACGACGGGATCGACGACGGGCCGGCTGCCGGGTACGAGGTCGCCGTACACGGGGGCGGTGGCCCCGCGGCGGTACCCGACGCCCAGCAGCATCAGGTACGTGGACGACTGGGCGACGGCGAGGCAGCCGATCGCGTGGATCAGGTTGCGGCTGGTCACCAGGCCGTACAGGGCGATCAGCAGCACCCATCCGGCGGCCAGGAAGGGCAGGGCGGCCATCATGTGTCGTCCTCCGGGATCTCGTCGTCCTCGTGGATCTCGACGTCCTCGTGGATCTCGACGGCCTGGTCGAGGAAATGGGCGAGCAGCACGATCAGGCCCGAGCCCACCTCGACGCCGACGGCCGCGTTGAAGAGCGGGACCATGCCGCCCGAGGTGATCTGGTTGAACGCGCCGAAGGGCAGGACGTTCTCCAGGAAAGCCCCGCCGGCCGCGAGGCCCACCAGGCCCAGCGCCGTGAACGACACCGCCCCCAGCGCGTCGGTGACATCGAGGGCGGCGAGCGGCCGAACCCGTTCCAAGACCCGGTAGTCGGCGGCGAGATAGGCCAGGTGGAGGGCGGTGGCGAGGACGACCCCGCCCTGGAAGCCGCCGCCGGGCGTGAGCTGCCCGTGGGCCACCAGGTACACGCCCACGACGAGGGCGACGGGCAGCAGGACGGTCCCGAACAGCCGGGTGGTGGGCAGGGCCCGCTCGGTCCGGGGCGGTGCCTTGCGCTCGTCACGGGCGAGGCGCAGCAGCAGGGTCGACGCGAGGACGGTGACGAAGAGGATCGACTCCTCACCGAGGGTGTCGAGGGCCCGGAGGTCGAAGTTGATCGAGGACACCACGTTGGCGGTGTGGTGGGCCAGCGCGGCGGCCACCGCACGGTCCCCGTACGGGTGGTGGTCCGTGCCGAAGGCGGGCAGCCTCGGGCAGGCGGCGGTGAAGAAGCCGGCGAACACCGCGGCGGCGCAGCCGAGGAGGACCAGCCGGGTCCGGTCCTTCACGGGCGCCCCTGCGGGCCGCGCCGCGCGTGCCGGGGTTCGGGCTCCTCGGCGGGTCTGCGGCGGATCTTGCGCGCCGCGAGCAGGATCAGCAGCGGTGTCAGTGCCGTGCCGACCGCGAGCTGCGAGAGCGCCACGTCAGGGGCCTGGAGCACGAGGAAGAGGAGGGTCAGCGCGAGCCCGAGCACCGCGAGGGCCGCGGCCTGCCGCACGGGTTCCCGGCACAGGACGGCCAGGGTCGCGGCCACCACGACGAGCAGCAGGGCCACGGCGATCAGGGCGTCATCCATGGCGGCCCCGCCCCTCCTCGTCCGCGGTGGCCTTGCCGATGGCGATGGTGGTCACGGTCCCGCCGACGGCGAGCAGCAGCCCGATCAGCAGGGTCTTCGCGGCTGCCCGCCCGGCGCCCTGCTCCAGGGCCACGGCGCAGGTGATCAGCGGTACGCCGAGCCCGTTGGCCGGGGCCAGCGCGTGCAGCCGCGCGAGGCTCCCGCGCCCGCGCAGGAGCACCAGCGCTCCCGCCGCCGCGAGCAGGCAGGCGACGCCCAGCCAGAGCAGGACCGCCGCCACGGCGTGTACGGCCGCCACCTCAGCCGTCCTCGCCGGACGGGCCGGAGTCGGCTCCGGCGAAGCGGGTGAAGACGAGGACCCCGGCCGGGGAGAGCACCGCGAACACGAGCGCGACGTCCTGGTACGACGGGCGGCCGTACGCCATCGGCAGCAGCAGGAGGACGGCGCCGGTCACCGTGCCCGCCAGGCAGAGGCCTGCCAGCCGGCCGACGGCGCTGCCGCGGGAGGCCGCCCACAGTCCGGCCGGCCAGGCGGCGGCGAGCAGGACCAGCGCGGCCGCCGACCAGGCGTGCGCAGGGACGGCGCTCACCGCGCACCGTCCCGGCGGGCCACCGCGCGTTCCGGCCCGCCGCCCGGCGCCGCTGCGAAACTGTGGACGACGGCCTCCGCGCGCCCCTCCGGCAGGTCGGTCACGCAGGTGTCCGCGGACCATCCGAGCACCACCCCGGCCCAGCCCGGATCCGCCCCGTCGCGCAGCGGGATCCGCCGGATCCTGCCCGCCGCCGGTCGGTGTCCCCGCCCCGTTCCCCGTCCTGGTCCCCGTCCGGTCGCGAAGCCCGAAAGCGCGGCGAGGCCCCGGACGGCTGCGAGCGGCAGCCCGGCAACCGCCCGCGGCGCCCCGGCGGTTCCGCGCACCCGCACGTCCGCCGCCCGCCGCATGAACCGTACGACCACGGCCGCACCGGCCGCCGCGACACCGGCCACCAGGAGTTCCACGGGGCCCAGGGAGCTGATCAACACCACCGTCACCCCCATCAGCACCGCCCACCACACGAGGATCTCGACCGCCGCGCCGCGCACCTGTCTCCCCTTCCCTGGGCCGCAGACACAGATTCTCGGCACCGCTCCGCCGCCCGCCCCCCGGTCCGGCGCCCGGCGCGGGAGATGCCACCCGTCCGGCGCAAGCACATGGCGGGCGGGCGTGTCAAGGCGCGAGGCGGCGGGAGGGCGGCCGCGATAGGCTCGTACAGGGCGCAGGAGAGGGATGATGCGGATGTGTCGCTGGCTCGCCTACTCCGGTTCGCCGATGCTGCTCGACGCGGTTCTCTACCAGCCGGAACACTCGCTGATCGATCAGAGCCTGCACGCCCGGATGGGCGTCGAGTCGACGAACGGCGACGGGTTCGGCATCGGCTGGTACAGCGCCGACGGCGACGGCACACCGGCGATCTTCCGGGACATCGGACCGGCCTGGAACAACCGCAACCTCCGGGAACTGGCCGCGCACGTCCGCTCCACGCTGTTCTTCGCGCACGTCCGTGCCTCCACCGGCTCGGCCATTCAGCAGACGAACTGCCACCCGTTCCGTCACGGCCGCTGGCTGTGGATGCACAACGGCGCCATCACCGACTTCCACCGCCTCCAGCGCGATCTGTGCATGGCCGTCGACCCCGCGCTGTTCCCGTGCATCGAGGGCTCCACGGATTCCGAGGTGATGTTCTACCTGGCCGTCACCTACGGCCTCGACCAGGACCCCCCCGGCGCGGTCGCCCGGATGACGGGCCTCGTGGAGCGCGTCGGCAAGGAGCACGGCGTCGCCGACCCGATGCAGATGACGATCGCGGTCAGCGACGGCGAGCGCGTCTGGGCCTTCCGCTACTCCAGCGCGGGCACGTCGCGTTCGCTGTACTACAGCAGCAGGGCCGACACGGTGCGGCAGCTGTACCCGGAGCTGCCGTTCCTGCGGGAGGTCTCGGACGCGACGCGGCTGGTCGTCTCCGAACCGCTCGGCGACCTCCCGGGGGTGTGGAACGAGCTCCCCGAGGCCAGCTATGCGGTCCTGCCCTCCGCGGCCACGGAGGACTACCTCCCCTTCATCCCCGAGCTCCCCTGAGCTCACCGGATCGCCGCCGCGCGGGGTCCCGGCGTCAGCAGATGCGGGGCAGTTGCTCTCCGATCGGCAGGTCGACCACGCGGGTGCCGCCGAGGCCGGTGCGGGCCACCACCAGGCCGGGGTGGGCCTCGACCGCCTCGCCGATCACCGTGGCGCCGCGGCCCAGCGGGTGCGCGCGCATCGCGTCGAGGACGGCGTCGGCGTGCTCCCGGGGCACGAACGCGACCAGCTTGCCCTCGTTGGCCACGTAGAACGGGTCGAGGCCGAGGATCGCGCAGGCGTTGCCGACGGCCTCCGGGACCGGCACCCGGCCCTCGTGGATGACGACCCCGGTGCCCGAGGCGGCCGCGATCTCGTTCAGGGCGGCCGCCAGCCCGCCGCGCGTGGGGTCGCGCAGGACGTGCAGGTCGGGGGTGACCGCGAGCATGGCCTGGACGAGCCCGCCCAGCGGCGCGCAGTCGCTCTTGACGTCCACCCCGAATTCGAGGCCTTCGCGGACGCTCATGATGGCCACGCCGTGCAGGCCGATCTCCCCGCTGACGATGACGACATCGCCCGGTACGACGCGCTGGGGGCGCAGGTCCACCCCGTCGGGGATCAGCCCGATGCCGGCCGTGTTGAGGTAGATGCCGTCGCCGTGGCCGGCCTCCACGACCTTGGTGTCGCCGGTGGCCACCTCGACGCCCGCGGCCCGCGCGGCCGCGCCGAGGTCCTCGGAGACCCGGGCCACCACGGAGAGTTCGACGCCCTCCTCCAGGATGAACCCGCACGAGAGGTAGGCGGCGCGGGCGCCGCTCATGGCCAGGTCGTTGACCGTGCCGTTGACGGCGAGGTCGCCGATGCTGCCGCCGGGGAAGAACAGCGGCCGCACCACGTACGAATCGGTCGAGAAGGCGAGGCGGGCCCCGCCCAGGGTGACCGCGGCGGAGTCGCCGAGCCCGGCGAGCACCTCACCGCCGAAGGCCGGAGCGAAGATGTGCTGGACGAGCTCGGCGGAGAGCGCTCCGCCGCCTCCGTGGCCCATCACCACCCGGGGGCGGTCCCGCAGCGGGGCCGGACACGTCCAGCCCGTCACGTCGAGTACGGCGTCGGACAGGGCTTCAGACAACGGGGCTCGCCTCCAGCGGTGCGGTCCGGGCGGCCGGCGCGAGGTCGAGGCGCCGGTAGAGGTAGTACGCGGCGCACGCGCCCTCGCTGGAGACCATCGTGGCGCCGAGCGGGGTGCGCGGGGTGCAGGTGGTGCCGAAGGCCTCGCACTCGTGCGGCTTGATCAGGCCCTGGAGGACCTCTCCGCTGCGGCACTCGGCGGGTTCCTGCGTGGCGATGCCGGTCACGGAGAAGCGGTGCTCTGCGTCGTAGTCGCGGTAGCGGGCGGACAGCCGCCAGCCGCTGCGGGGGATGACGCCGATGCCGCGCCAGGCGCGGTCGGTGACCTCGAAGACGTCCTCCAGCATGGCGAGGGCGGCCGGGTTCCCCTCCGGGCGCACGGCGCGCGCGTAGGCGTTGTCGACGGTGTGCTCGCCCCGCTCCAGCTGCCCCACCGCCCGGCGTACGCCTTCGAGGATGTCCAGCGGCTCGAATCCGGTGACCACGATGGGGACCCGGTGGCGCGCGGCCAGCTCCGGGTACTCCCCCATCCCCATCACGCTGCACACGTGCCCGGCGGCGAGGAAGCCCTGGACCCGGCAGCTCGGGGAGGTCATGATCGCCTCGATGGCCGGGGGCACCCTGACGTGGGAGACGAGCAGGCTGAAGTTGGGGATGCCGAGTCTCTTGGCCTGATGGACCGTCATGGCATTGGGCGGCGCGGTGGTTTCGAAGCCGATGCCGAAGAACACCACCTCGCGCGCCGGGTTCTGCTGAGCGATCCGCAGGGCGTCGAGCGGGGAGTACACCACCCGAACGTCGCCGCCCTCGCTGCGCACCTGGAACAGGTCCCGGCCCGATCCGGGCACGCGGAGCATGTCGCCGAACGAGCAGAAGATGACCTCGGGGCGGGAGGCGATCTCCAGCGCCTTGTCGATGACCTCCAGCGGGGTCACGCACACCGGACAGCCCGGCCCGTGGATCAACTCGATCTGCTCGGGCAGCAGTTGGTCGATCCCGTGCCGGATGATGGTGTGCGTCTGGCCGCCGCAGACCTCCATCAGCGCCCAGGGCCGGGTGACGGTGGAGTGGATGTCGTCGAGCAGGCGGCGCGCCAGCTCGGGGTCCTGGAATTCCTCGATGTACTTCACTGCTGCTGCGCCTCCTGCTGCACGGTGTCTTCCGTGAAGGGCCAGTCCGATACGCCCGCCTCGGCCGCCGCCCGCTCCCAGGGGTCGCCGAACTCCTCCTGGAGCATGCCGAGTTGGGCGAAGAGTTCGAGGGTCTGCCGGGCCGACTCCTCGTCGAGGCGCTGGAGCGCGAAGCCGACGTGGACGATGGCGTACTCGCCGACCTGGAGGTCCGGCAGGTACTCCAGGCACACCTCTTTGACCACACCGCCGAAATCGACGGTCGCCATGCGGGTGCCGTCCTTCTCCCCGATGTCAAGCACTCTGCCGGGTACCGCCAGGCACATGGCCCTCTCCTTGCTGTGGGTGTTGCGGGGCGCAGGCCGCCACCATGAGCTGGCCGAGGGCCAGCCCCCCGTCGTTCGGCGGGACGCGGTGGTGGCGCAGGACGGTGAAGCCGCGCTCGCGCAGGAGGCGGGCGCAGGCGGAGGAGAGCACGGTGTTGGCGAAGACCCCGCCGGTCAGGGCGACGGTGTCGAGCCCGTGCCGCTCGCGCGCGAGGACGGCCAGCGTGCCCACGAGGTCGGCGACGGCCGCGTGGAAGCGGGCGGCGACCACGCCGGGCCCGAGGCCCGCGCGTACGTCGCGGACCACCGCCGCCAGCACGGGGGCCGGGTCCGCGGCCAGCGGGGCTTCGCGGCCGCCGGGCGCGGAGGGCCGCAGGGCGAACGCGTAGTCGGGACCGGCGTCCGCCCCGCCCCCCGGGCCGCTTCCGCTCGCGGTGAGCGCCGCGCCCTCCAGCTCGATGGCGGCCTGGGCCTCGTACCCGGCGTGGTGGCAGATGCCCGCCAGGGAGGAGACGGCATCGAAGAGGCGGCCCATGCTGGACGTCGGTACGCAGTGCAGGTTCCGCTCCAACTGACGCCGGAGCAGCCGTAGTTCCTCGGGCGGGCAGGCCGCCGTGCAGGGCAGGTCCGGGTCCCAGCCGAGACCTGCGGCGCGCAGGTGGGACAGGGCCATCCGGTACGGCCGGTGCACTGCCGCGTCGCCGCCCGGCAGCGGGACGTAGGCGAGGTGCGCGAACCGGGTGTAGCCGGCGTAGTCCGCCAGCAGCACCTCCCCGCCCCAGACCGCCCCGTCGTCGCCGTATCCGGTGCCGTCGAACGCGACGCCGATCACCTTGCGGGTGCCGCTCCGGCCGTGTTCGGCCATCGCGGACGCGATGTGCGCGTGGTGGTGCTGGACTCCGAGGACCGGACGGCCGCCGGCCCGGCCGCGGACCAGGCGGCCCGAGCGGTAGCCGGGGTGCCGGTCCACGGCGAGCAGCCCGGGCGTGACGCCGGTGATGGACTCCAGCTGCTGCTCGGCGCGTTCGAAGGCGTACTGCGTGGCCAGGTCGTCCATGTCGCCGATGTGCGCCGACAGCCAGGCCCGGCGGTCCGCGCCGAGGCAGAAGGCGTTCTTGAGGTCGCCCCCGGCGGCGAGCGTGGCGGGGACGGACAGCGGCAGCGTGAGGGGCAGCGGGGCGTGGCCGCGGGAGCGGCGGAGGGTCAGCGCCTCGCCGTCGCAGACACGCACCACCGAGTCGTCGCAGGGGACGTGGATGGGCCGGTCGTGGGTGAGCCAGGCGTCGGCGAGCCGGGCCAGCCGGTCCAGGGCCTCCGTGTCGTCGGTGACGATGGGCTCGCCCGACAGGTTGCCGCTGGTCATGACGAGCAGCCGGGGACCGGGCGGGTCCCCGGGGAGCCCGAGCAGCAGATGGTGCACGGGGGTGTAGGGGAGCATCACGCCCAGGTCGGGGCTGCCCGGGGCGACGGCCTCGGCGACGAACTCCGCCGCGCGGGCTCCCGGGCGGCGGCGCAGCAGGACGATGGGCCGGACGGGCCCGGTGAGCAGGGCCCGTTCGGCCGGGCCGAGGTCGACGAGGTGCTCGATGCCGGCGGGGTCGCGGGCCATGAGGGCGAAGGGCTTGTCCCCGCGGGCCTTGCGGCGCCGCAGCTCGGCGACGGCTCCGGCGTGCGCGGCGTCGCAGGCGAGGTGGTAGCCGCCCAGGCCCTTGACCGCGAGGATCGCCCCGTCGGCCAGCATCCGGCGGGCCTCGGCCACCGGGTCGGCGCCGGCCTTCTCGCGCGGCGGCGATCCGGTGAGCAGGCGCAGCCGGGGTCCGCAGTCGGGGCAGGCCACCGGCTGGGCGTGGAAGCGCCGGTCGGCGGGGTCGGCGTACTCGCGGGCGCATGCGGGGCACATGGGGAAGCGGGCCATGGTGGTGTGCGCGCGGTCGTACGGCAGCCCGGTGACGATGGTGAAGCGGGGTCCGCAGTGCGTGCAGGTGATGAAGGGGTGCCGGTGGCGCCGGTCGGCGGGATCGGCGAGCTCCGCGAGGCAGTCGGCGCACGTGGCCACGTCCGGGGAGACGAGGGTGCGGGCGGGGCCGCCGGAGCGGGAGGACACGATGGTGAAGCCGGCGCCGCCGGAGACGGGGACCTCGTGGTGGTCGACGGCGTCGACGACGGCCAGCGGCGGGGCGTCGGCCGCGAGGCGCTCGCAGAAGGCCGATACGGCGGCCGGCGCCCCTTCGACCTCGGCGACGACCCCTTCGGGGGTGTTGGTGACGTGTCCGGCCAGGCCGAGGCCGGTCGCGCGGGTGTAGACGTACGGGCGGAACCCGACGCCCTGCACCACTCCGCGCACGGTGACCCGGCGGCGTTCCACGGCTTCCATCAGCGGGTCGGCACCACGCCGGAGTGCGGGTGCACGGCCCGCGAGACCGAGCCGGGACCGGTGTGGCCGGGACCGCTTTCGGGACCGGGGCCGTGCCCGGGCCCCGGCCCGGGGCCGTGCCCGGCACCGGGTGCGTGGTGGTGGCCGGGTACGTGGTCGTGGTCGTGGTGGTGCCCGGCGGCGTGGTCGTGGACCGGACCCTCGGCGTGGTGATGGTGGTGTGCGGGGGGCTGCTGGGCCATGACCGGGGCGTGTACCGCGCCGCCGGCGCCCACCGCCAGCGCCCGGTCGAGCAGGATGCCGAGGCCCTCGCCACGGCGGGCCGAGGTCAGCACCACTTCCACGCCCGGGTTGACCTGCTGGACGTGGGCGCGGAAGGCGGCCTCGTCGAACTCCACGGCCTGAGCGATGTCCGTCTTCGTCACCACGACGAGCTGGGCCAGCCCGAAGGCCGTCGGGTACTTGAGCGGTTTGTCCTCGCCCTCGGTCACCGAGGCCAGGACCACGCGCAGGGACTCGCCGAGGTCGTACGAGGCGGGGCAGACGAGGTTGCCGACGTTCTCCACGAACAGCAGCCGGGTGTCCTCGGGCAGCCAGCCGTCGAGGTGCCGTCCCAGCATGGCCGCTTCGAGGTGGCAGAGCCCGTCGGTGAGCACCTGCTTGACGGGTACGCCCGAACGCGCCAGCCGCAGCGCGTCGTTCTCGGTCGCGAGGTCGGCGGTGAGGGCGGCGACGGGTACGCCGCGCTCGCGCGCGAGGCCCAGTTCGCGCTCCAGCAGGGCGGTCTTCCCGCTGCCCGGGCTGGAGAGCAGGTTGACCACGGTGGTGCCGCGGGCGGTGAGTTCGGCGCGCAGGGTGTGCGCGGCCGTGTCGTTCTTGGCGAGGACCGCCTGCTTCAGGTCGACCACACGGCACATGGTTCAGCGCTCCTCGGAGATCGGTTCGCGGGCGGGGGCGAGGGCGGGGGCGGGGGCGGTGGTCCGGACGCGGTCGGGGCCGGGGCCTTCCTCCCAGTGCACGCTGAGGATCTGCAGCTCGCGCCCGGTGAGGAGTTCGACGTCCGTCGCCTGCCCGCAGCCGGGGCAGGCCAGCCGGGGCGGCATGCCGACCGCCCAGTCGCCCGTACAGGAACGGCAGTGCGCGCGGGCGGCGACCGGCTCCGTCACGAGCTCGGCGCCTTCGAGGAGCGTTCCCGCGCAGGCCAGTTCGAAGCAGAAGGCGAGGGCGTCGGGCACCACCCCGGCCAGCTCTCCGACCTGGAGCCGGACCGAGGTGACGGCGGTCGCGCCGCCGGCCTCGGCGGCTTCCTCCACCTGGCCCACCACGGCCATGGCGATCGACATCTCGTGCATGGGACTCCGTCCTGCCGGGCCTCATTAGACCGGCCGTCGCCGTACGGGGCGCTCGGGCACGCCGACGCGCCGACGCCCCGTACGCCATTCGGGCGCCGGGGCGGTCGCACGTCAGGGATCGCGGGGATCACAGGTCATGGGTCGTGGGTCACGGGTCACGCGTCACATGCGGCGGATCCTCAGATAGCGCTGGAGGTCGGGGAGCACCACGCACAGTGCGGCGGCGAGGACGGCGACGGCCGTGCCGCCGATGATGGCCTTCTTCATGGGTTCTCCTCAGTTGGCGGCGGCGCTCTGTTCTTCGTCGAGCGGCCTGTCTTCTTCGAGCGGCTCCTGGTCCGGGCGGCGGACCAGGTCCAGGACCATCCGTACGGCCTCCGGCACCGCTGCGGCCACCGGCGCGCTCAGGCCGATGCCCTCCTCCAGACAGCCGGGTTCGCAGCCGACGACCCAGATCCGCCGGGGCGGCGCGGTGCCGGTTCCGGCGCACAGGGTGTCCAGCAGGGCGAGCACCGCGTCGGGCGACATCTGGTGCCCGTCGAGTACGGGGCCCTGCGGGGCGAGGGAGCCGGGCTCGGCGGCCTCGATCAGGTACAGGGTGCCGGGGGCTCCGCCGCGGGCGGTGGCGTCCACCAGGACGAGCGTGTCGTAGCCGTCGAGCAACTGGTAGGCGAGGTGGACCCCGCGTACGCCGATGTCCACCACCTCGGCGTGCTCGGGCAGCGCGTGCCCGGGCCCGGCCAGCATCCGGACGGTCTCGACGCCGAAGCCGTCGTCGCCCAGGAAGACGTTGCCGATGCCGGCGATCAGGATGCGGCCGCTCACGCGCCCTCCAGGGGGGCGACCTCGTCGGGCTGGAAGTAGAGGAACCGGCCCTGTTCGCGCCGGATGTCGGCGCCCGGGTCCCCTTCGACGGTGACGGCCAGGTGCACTCCGCCGTCCACGTCGTGGAGGACGGCCTCGACCTGGGCGGCCGCACCCTGGAGGAACAGGTCCTGGGCGTCGGTGCGCCGCAGGCCCGGCCGCAGGACCACGCGGCTGCCGGGGCCCACCGAGGTCCCGTCGATCAGGATGCGGTCGCGGGCCGGACCGGCGGGATCCGCGTGCTCCGGGTCCCACCAGGGGGTGTCCGGCTTGAACACGGCGTCCTCGTCGAAGAGTTCGCCGAAGGAATCGGGGGTGGGCGCACCGGGGTCGGTGATCTCGCGGAGCGCCCGGACCGCGCCGTGCAGGCGTTCCAGCACCTCGGGCGGCATGGACTCGGCCAGGTCGATGACGGCGGCCGCGCGGGCGTCGGTGCCGCGGGCCTCCCGCTTCTCCTGGTCGGTCAGGGCCGCCGTGCGCAGGGCGAGGATCTCGTCGATCTCGGTGGCGTCGTACATGGCCCCGATGGACTCGGGCGCGATGCCGGGGTGGTCCTCCAGGATGATCGGCGAGGACAGCACCACGTCGCCGCTGCCGGGTTCGCCGGCGAGGACCGGCCAGGTGTGCCGGTTGGCACAGGTGGCGACGGAGGCCTTGGCCCACTCGGGCGGGTCGGTCATCGAGAGGAAGGATCCGGCGCTGAGGCCCAGCAGGAGGTGGGCCGCCACCAGCGAGCGGGGCAGCACGACGTCGCGGTCGGCGCGGGCGGCTCCTTCGGTGTCCGGCGTCCAGTCGCTCGTGTTCTCGACCACCGCCGTGAGCTTGAACGCCCGGTACGGGACGTCCAGTTGCTCGGCGCGCAGTCGCAGCACCCCGTCGGCGCGCTCGGTGCGCCGGACCAGGCGGCCGACCTCCCGGCCGTCGGCGCCGAGGACCGGTTCGGTCTCCTCGCGGGCGGGGCGGACGAAGGGCAGAGAGACCTCGCCCTCCTCCAACTCGGAGACGGGGACGGTCATTTCGACCCGCTCCTCGGTCCCCTCGTCCCACGGGACCAGGACCCTGTCGGGCAGGTTCAGTTCGGGCACGGCCGTGAACGAGCCGTCCGTGCGGGCCTCTTCGACCGTACGCCGCTGCGCGTGCAGGAAGCGCAGCTCGACGGCGAGGGTGGCCGCGCCGCGCGGTTCCATGACCACTTCAGTGCGCTGGAACGAGTGCTCCCCGTGCGCGGGGCCCCATGCGGGCGGGACCAGGACGCCGAACTGCCAGCGCAGCCGGTTCTTCGCCGCCGAGGCCCGGTACGGGTAGAGGACGTAGCCCTCGAAGAGGACGGCGTCGGCCACCTGCCGGGCGACGGCGAAGCGCGATTCGGGCAGGGCCGTCGTGGTCATGGCGCGGTCCTCTCGGCGGCCCGCGGCAGTACGGCGCCGGCCCAGGCGGGGTCCGGGGGCGGCGGCTCGGCGGCCGACACCGCGTCCAGCAGGGCCCGTACGGTTGCCTCCCAGGAGGCGAGCGCGTGGCGGGAGCGGTAGGCGAGCAGCTCCGCCATGGTGTCGCGGGGCAGCCGCAGCCAGCCGCAGCCGGGGAAGTGCTGTTCGACCATCTCCCGCCACACCTCGGCGGGCATCCGGAACGGGGCTTCGCGGTCCCAGGGAACGGGCTCGACCTGGAAGCCCCCGGCCCCGGTGAAGGCCGTGCCGGAGAACAGCATCAGCAGCGGTGCCTCGCCGTCCTCCAGCGCACTGAGGTAGCGGCCGGAGGCGATGTCCATGTCGTACGAGCACGGCACGACGACGTCGGTCTCGGTCTCCCCGGTGAAGCTGGGGACCATCACCGAGACCTGGGCGAACTGGAGGGGCTGGAGGGTGGTCCCCCAGCGGGCCCGCTCGCCGAACAGGTCGTGGAGCGCGGCGGCTTCGCCGGTGCCGTAGCCGCGCTTGGCCGGCTCGATGCGGATCTGGCAGCGCAGGGCGAGGGCGTGGACGCGCTTGTCGGGGGCGGTGGTGATGCGCAGCCGGAAGACCAGGGTGGGGCCGGCCGCGTACGCGTCGGCGCGCACCCCGGTGCAGGAGAAGGAGAAGTCGGTCACGGACGCCCCTCCCCCGCCCCGGCCGGGACCTTGGCCCTGCGCTCCACCTGTGCGAAGAAGGCGTTCAGCGCGGCGCGGGCCTCGGCCCCGCCGTCGAATCCCTGCCACAGCAGCCGCATCCGCCCCACCAGCTCGTAGCAGATGTCGATGGGGACGAGGTAGCACTCGGTGCGGCCCTCGGTCCGGCGCAGCAGCAGTGCCTCCACGTCGGGTTCGAGCAGCGCGGCGAGCGCCCCGCCGCCGAGTACGTCCTGCCAGGTGGCCGGGTCCAGTTCGCTCTCGGTGGCGCCGGCCGGGCTCGGGTAGAGCGCGACCAGCCGGTCGAGGGCGGCGTTGCGGAAGAAGAAGGCGACGCCGACCGGGATCTGGAGCTGCTCCCAGGCGCCCTCGCCGAGCCGGTGGTCCGGGTCGGTGAGGTAGCGGTCGGGTACGGCGCGGTAGCGCCCGGTGGCGGCGCCGGGCCGGTCGAAGAGGAGGGCGCAGGCGGTGCAGGCGCAGACCAGCGCCCGCTTCTCGACCTCCACCAGGTGGCGGTGGCCGTCCTCGGGGACCGCCACCGCGCACAGTTCGCAGCGCTCGGGCCGGGGCGGCCGGGGCCCCGTGAACCGGCGCAGGCCGCGCGTGCCGCGCGGCCCGGCGGAGCCGGTGCCCGGCTCCGCCGTCGCCCAGGGGTGCGGCGCGTTCACCGGGCCCGCGCCGGGGCCTGCGGGCGGGTGCCGATCTGGAGCAGGGGCAGGGGCGGTTCGGCCGCTTCGAGCTCCACCGCGGTCACCTCGGGCGCGAAGCAGGCCAGGGCGTCCTCGACGCCCTGCGGCACGGCGTCGCCGCCGGAACCGCAGCCGCAGCCGCCGCCCGGCGCGGACCGCAGGCGCAGCACGCCAGTGGCCGCGTCGAAGCCGATCAGCTCCACGGGGTCCCGTACGGTGTCCAGGGCGCGGGCGATCCGCGTGTGGACGTCCTCGGGGTGCAGGTCGTGCAGGGCGAGCAGGCTCGCGACGAGCTCGTCGTCCAGCAGTCCGCCGAGGCGCTCCACGCCGAGCCGCTCCACGATCCGGGCGAGCCCGGCCCCGTAGAAGTCCATGAGCACGCGCACCAGTTCCTCGGCGGCGGCGCAGGCCTCCCGGTCGCCGGAGGCGGCCAGCCGGTCGAGGACCTCGTCCACCCGCCGGCCCGCCTCGCGGGCGTCGGTCGCCGGGGCGGTCATCCGCCGAGTCCGCTCAGTCCGGTGGGCACGTGCATCTGCTTGACCGTCTTGCCGCTGCCGACGTACATGTGCACGCCGCACGGCAGGCAGGGGTCGAAGCTGCGCACGGCGCGCATGATGTCGATGCCCTTGAAGTTCTCCGGGGAGTTCTCCTCGAAGATCGGGGTGTTCTGGACGGCGTCCTCGTACGGTCCGGGGGTGCCGAACGTGTCGCGGGTGCTGGCGTTCCACGGGGTCGGCGGGTACGGGTGGTAGTTGGCGATCTTGCCGTCGCGGATCACCATGTGGTGCGAGAGCACGCCGCGCACGGCCTCGGTGAAGCCGACGCCGATGGACTCGTCCGGGACCTCGAACTTCTCCCAGGTCTGGGTGCGTCCGGCGCGGACCTCGGCCAGGCCCTTCTCGGCGCAGTGCAGCGCGATGGCGGCCGCGTACGCCTGGAAGTACGTGCGGGCGCGGTTGCGCTCCAGCGCGTTGCTCCACTGCGGGATCTTCCACTCGAAGCGGGTCTCGGGCTTGGTCATGGTGCGGGGCAGGGTGATGACCACGCTGTGGCCGGTGGCCTGGACGTAGTCGGTGTGGACCAGCCCGGACAGGGCGGTGGACCACAGGCGGGCGAGGGGGCCGCCGCCGGTGTCGAGGGCGAGGTGGTCCTTGCCGTCGAACCAGCGCGGGGACATCACCCAGCTGTACTTGTCGTCGAAGTTCCGCTTCTGCGGGGCCGGGATGGTGTGCTGGTTCCACGGGTGGCGGGCGTCGACCGGGTTGCCGAGCGGGTCGTGGGTGACGAACTTCTCCTGGCCCTGCCAGTCGTCGTAGTACGAGCTGCCGAGCAGGATGCGGATGCCGAGGTTGATCTCGGTGAGGTCGTTGGTGACCAGCTTCCCGTCCACCACCACGCCCGGGGTGACGAACATCTTCCGTCCCCAGTCGGTCATGTTGGCGTACGTGAAGTCGCAGTACTCGGGGTCGTTGAGCGCGCCCCAGCAGCCCAGCAGGACGCGCCGGCGGCCGACCTCCTCGTACCCGGGCAGGGCCTCGTAGAAGAAGTCGAAGAGGTCGTCGTGGAGCGGGACCACGCGCTTCATGAACTCGCAGTACCGCATGAGGCGGCTCATGTAGTCCGTGAAGAGCTGGACGGAGGCGATGGTGCCGACGCCGCCCGGGTAGAGGGTGGAGGGGTGCACGTGGCGCCCCTCCATCAGGCAGAACATCTCGCGCGTGTACCGGCTGACCTGGAGGGCCTCGCGGTAGAACTCGCCCTCGATGGGGTTGAGCGAGCGCATGATGTCGGCGATGGTGCGGTAGCCGTGCTCGCCGGCGTGCGGGGCCTCGGTGCGCTCGGCGAGTTCGAGGACGCCGGGGTTGGTCTCGCGGACCATCTTCTCGCAGTAGTCGACCCCGACCAGGTTCTCCTGGAAGATGTTGTGGTCGAACATGTACTCCGCCGACTCGCCCAGGTTGATGATCCACTCGGCGAGGTGGGGCGGCTTCACCCCGTAGGCCATGTTCTGGGCGTAAACGGAGCACGTGGCGTGGTTGTCGCCGCAGATCCCGCAGATGCGGCTGGTGATGAAGTGCGCGTCGCGGGGGTCCTTGCCGCGCATGAAGACGCTGTAGCCGCGGAAGACGGACGAGGTGCTGTAGCACTCCGCCACCTTCTTCTGCTTGAAGTCGATCTTCGTGTGGATGCCGAGACTGCCCACGATCCGGGTGATCGGATCCCAGGCCATCTCCACCAGGCCGCTGCCGTCACCGGCCGCCTTCGTCTTCGGTGTCATCTTGTCTGCCGTGACCCTTCTTGGAGACGGGAGCTGGAGGTTTGGAGAGGCGCAGCGGTGGGGTGCGGGCCGGGTGGACGCGGGGCCGCGGGTGGCGCGGTCACCAGGGCTTGCGGTAGCCGGTGGTCAACTGCCGCCCGGGATGGCGCCACTTGGGCTCCTGGTCCACGGTGTGCTCGGTGATCGACCTGAGCTTGCGGATCAGCGTGCCGTAGACCCCGCTGGCGGTGGCGGAGACCTTCGCGCCCGGAGGCTCGTCCATGAACGGCATGAACTTGTCGGGGAAGCCCGGCATGGTGCAGGCGATGCAGATGCCGCCCACGTTGGGGCAGCCGCCGATGCCGTTCATCCAGCCGCGCTTGGGCACGTTGCACTTGACGACGGGGCCCCAGCAGCCGAGTTTGACCAGGCACTTGGGCGAGTCGTAGGTCTGGGCGAACTCGCCCTGCTCGTAGTAGCCGGCCCGGTCGCAGCCCTCGTGCACGGTGGCGCCGAAGAGCCAGGTGGGGCGCAGCTTGTCGTCCAGCGGGATCATCGGCGCGGAGCCGGCCGCCTGGTAGAGCAGGTAGGTCAGGGTCTCGGAGAAGTTGTCCGGCTGGATCGGGCAGCCGGGGACGCACACGATCGGGATGCCGGCCTTCGAGGTCCAGTCCCAGCCGAGGTAGTCGGGTACGCCCATGGCCCCGGTGGGGTTGCCCTCCATGGCGTGGATGCCGCCGTACGTGGCGCAGGTGCCGATCGCGACCACGGCGAGGGCCTTGGGTGCGAGGCGGTCGATCCACTCGCTGGTGGTGATGGGCTGGCCGGTCTCCGGATCGTCGCCGAAGCCGCACCAGTAGCCCTCGGGCTTGATCTTCTCGTTGGGGATCGAGCCTTCGACGACGAGCACGAAGGGGTCGATCTCCCCGCGCTCCCCCTTGAAGAACCATTCGATGAACGTGTCGGCGCCGCCGACCGGTCCGCACTCGAAGTCGATCAGCGGCCAGTGCACGGCGATCTTGGGCAGTCCGGGGAGGACGCCCATGACGATCTCCTCGATGCTGGGCTGCATCGCTGCCGTCAGGGACACCGAGTCGCCGTCGCAGCTCAGTCCGGCGTTGATCCAGAGGATGTGGATCGGGGGGTCCTCTACTGCCGTGCTCGGCGTTGCTGCATCCATGAGGATCGCTCCTTGGGAAGGGATGCGGGGGGGTGGGTGGGGCCGGGGACGCGGAGGGGGAGGGAACAGGGAACGGGGACGGCGGACGGGCAGGTGCTCCGCGCCGGCCTCACCCTTCTTGCTAGCAGCCGGCCGGGCCCGGTGCCCTGTCTTGTACGGCCGGTCCAGTGACCGGGGGCCGCCGGGAGGGCAGGGCCGCGGTACGCCGTCCGGGCACGGTCCGCTCCAGGTGGGCCGGGGTGCGGTCGGCGGGCTCCTTGCGTACGAAGGCGCGGCGCAGGGCGTGGTAGGGGGCCTGCGGGTCGAAGAAGGTCTCCCGCATCCGCGCCAGCTCCGCCTCCCGGTAGGCGGCGAGCGGCCGGACGCCCTCGTCGGCGTCGCGGCGGGCCTTCTTGCCCGCGATCCGGGACAGGATGGCGGGCGAGTCCGCCACACGTACGGCGAGCCGGGACGTCTCGTCGGCGAAGTCCTGCGGGGTGCAGTCGATCGTACGGTCGACCAGCCCGAGCCGGCGGGCGGCTCCGGCGCTGATCGGGAGGGCATCGGTGGTGAGGCGTTCGGCCACGCCGGTTCCGGTCCGGCGGGGCAGCGTGTAGGTCCAGTACTCGGATCCGTACAGGCCCATCAGCCGGTAGTGCGGGTTGAGGACCACCCCGGTACGGCACCAGACCTCGTCGGCGGCGAGGGCCAGCATGGCCCCGCCGGCGGCCGCGTTGCCGCCGAGGGCGGCCACGACGAACCGGTCGGTGGTGGTCAGGACGGCCTCCACCAGGTCGTCCATCGCGTTGATGTTGGCCCAGGACTCCTCGGCCGGGTCGGCGGCCGCCTCGATGACGCCGAGGTGGATGCCGTTGGAGAAGAAGTCGCGGCCGCCGCCGAGCACGAGGACGGAGACGGGCCGGGTGCGGGCCTCCCGGTAGGCGGCGAGCAGGCGCCGGCACTGCGCCGTACTCATCGCGCCGCCGGGGAAGGAGAACGTGAGGAATCCGGCCCCGCCCTGCTCCCGGTAGGTGATGTCGGACCAGGTGCGCGGGCCCTCCGCGTCCGTGTCCGCGGCGTACGGCGGCGCGGGGACCTCGGGGAGCGGCGGCAGCCGGTCGCCGAGGGCGAGGGTGGCGGGGAGTTTGACGGCGGCCGGCTCACCGGGTCCGCCGGGCATGCGCCGCGCCCGGAGCTCGGGGATCCACACGGCTCCGTCGGTGGTCGCCCGGCAGATCGCGCCGGCGCGGGTGGCGATCAGTTCGCCGGGGCGGCCGCGCAGCCGGTCCTCGGGGTGCCCGCCGTGCAGGAACCACTGGCCGCCGAGCAGCTCGTCCAGTACGCCCGGCTGGGAGTCGGCGGCGCGCAGCGCGCGGACGACGCTCTGCGTGGAGTCGTTCGCCCAGTCGATCCGGCGCAGCTCCTGGCGCAGGTACGGCCGGGGGCGGCCGGATCGCTGCCGCTCGGGGACGTGGGTGCCGGAGGCGAAGCGGTCGACGGCCGTCAGCACGGCGGACAGCGCGGCGTCGGCGATCTCGCCGCGGTAGGCGTCGCTCTTGGCGACGGGCGGCAGCGGGCAGTCCGCGGTGGCCCAGACGTCGCCCGCGTCCATCTCCTCGCAGGCCTGGAGCACGGTGACTCCCCAGCGGGTCGCGTCCTCGGTGACGGCCCAGTCGAGCGAGGAGGGCCCGCGGTCGCCCACGGGCCCCGGGTGGACGATCAGGCAGGTGTGGGCGGACCAGACCTCCCGGGGGATGGGCGTCTTCAGCATCGGCGCGAGCACGAGGTCCGGCCGGTGGCGTTCGACGGCCTCGGCGAGGGAGACGCCGGGCAGGGCGAGCTCGACCGCCACGCTGTGCCCGCGGTCCCTCAGTTCGGCGTGTACACGCTGAGTGAGACTGTTGAACGCGCTGGCGGCGAGCAGGATGTGCACGTGATCTCCCAAGCGTCCGGCCCCCGGCGATCTGCGGCCGCGGCAGGTACGGCCGCTGGCGATCGTCGACCACGGGCGCCCGCGGGCCGGTGAGGCCTACGGGGGTGTCACCCGGAAGTGGCCACCCGGAACCGCCACCTGGTGGAGGGGCGGGTCCCGGGGGCGCGGAGATGCCCGGAAGCGGAGATGCCCGGAAAGCGACTGGGCGGGGAACCCGTACGCGGCATGCACTGCGCAGGTGGGCCGCGCGGACGCCCGCCGCCCGTCCCCTCCCGATCTTCAGCGGATATTCTTCATCCGCGCCGGCGAGCAGCCACGGCGCCCGGAAGCAGACGAGATGGAGCCCCGATGGACGTGCAGCACTTCGAGCGGATCACCGCATTCATCGAGGCGCGGCTGACCCCGCTGTTCGACGAGGCCACCGGCAGCGAGCGCGGTTTCGCCATGGACGACACCTCCCGGGCGCTGCGCGCACTGCGCAACGCCGTGCTGGAGGCCTCCGCGGTCAAGGGGCTCCTCGAGAAGCGGGCGACGGCCGAGCCGGCACTGCGCCGGGTGATCGACCAGTCGGTGGAGCACCACTGGGACGTGTTGCGCGGTATCGCCCGCCAGTGGGAGGACCACGGCGACTTCCTGCGCGCGTACAAGCGGCACGCGTGGGAGCTCGACGAGGCCCCGGCCGCTCCGGTCGCCACGGAGGCCTGAGCCCGGCGGCAGCCGTCGCTCCGGGTACGGGTCCGCCGTCCCGGGGCGACAATGGGGGTGGACCCACTGCCGAGCCGGCAGGAGACGAAGATGAACGGCTCGGTCCCTATCGGACGTGTCGTCGGAGTGCCGCTGCGCATGCACTGGAGCGTGCCGCTGCTGGTGGTGCTGTTCGCGTACGGGCTCGGCCGCCAGACCCTCCCCGTGTGGACTCCGGGGCGCTCGAACGCCGTGTACACCGTCGCCAGCGTCGTGGGGGCCCTGCTGCTGATGGGCAGCCTGCTCCTGCACGAGACGGCGCACGCCGCGACGGCCCGCCGGAAGAAGATCTCCGTCGAGGACGTCACCCTGTGGGCGCTGGGCGGGATGACCCGGATGGGGCGGCCGCAGACCGCCCCGGCGGCCTTCGCGGTCGCGGTGAGCGGCCCCCTCACCAGCCTGGTCATCGGCGGCGCCGCGGTCGGCGCGGGGATCGGGCTGCACTCCCTGACCGGGTGGGCGGTGCCCGCCGCCGTCCTGGTCTGGCTCGGCTGGACGAACCTGTTCCTCGCCGTCTTCAACCTGCTGCCGGCCTCGCCGCTCGACGGCGGACGGGTGCTCCAGGCCCTGCTGTGGTGGCGCACGGGCGACCGGGACCGGGCGGACCGGGCCGCCTCGCGCATGGGGCAGGTCATGGGCGTGCTGCTGACGGCCGTGGGCTGGATCTCCTTCCTGCGCGGGACGTCGAGCGGGCTGTGGCTCGTCTTCATCGGTCTCTTCATCACGTTCGTCGCGGGCGCGGAGCGCCAGCACGCCGTGTTGCGCACCGGGCTCCGGGGCGTGCACGTGGCCGACGCCATGTCCAGCCCGGTGGCGACCGGCGCCGACTGGCTGAGCGTGCGGCGGTTCATCGACGAGGTGGCCGTGGAATCCCGGCATTCCGCGCTGCCGCTGATCGATTTCGACGGCCGCCCCAGCGGGGTGGTGCACGTACGCGGGCTGGCCCGGCTCCCGCAGGCGCAGCGCGAGGACGTGCGCGTGCGCGACGTGGCGACACCGCTGGAGCGGTGCGCGGTGGCGGCCCCGGGCGATCTGCTGGGCGAGGCCCTGGACGCGCTGCGGCCGGGGACCGGACTGCCGCTCCTGGTGGTGGACGCGGACCGGCTGGTGGGGATCGTCACCGCGAAGGACGTCACGCGGCTCATGGAGCGGCAGGCGCTCGGCGGGGGCGGGGGCCGGGAGCCCGGGTAGGGCGCCGGCGGCCGCGCGGCGGGACAATGGGGGTGCGATGACGTACATAGCGGTGAGCGCCCTGAGCCATGCCGGGCTGGTACGCGACCACAACGAGGACAGCCTCGTCGTCGGGCCGTGGACGCTGTGCGCCGGTGTGACCCGCAATCCGCAGACGTTCGTGTTCCCGCTCGGTTCGCCGCTCGTCGTCGCGGTCGCCGACGGGATCGGCGGACAGCCGGCGGGCGAGGTGGCCAGTGCGCTGGTCGTACGCGAACTGGCGATGCTCGGGCCCTCCTTGGACAGCGAGGGCGCCGTCCGCGAGGCGCTCGCCCTGTGCAACCACGCGGTCTACGCGGCCGGTGGCAGCGATCCGGAGCTGGCCGCCATGGGCACCACCGTGGCGGGTGCGGTCGTCCTGGAGGACGCGCTGATCTCGTTCAACGTCGGCGACAGCCGGGTGCTCGACGCCACGGCGCAGGAGGTCCGGCAGGTGAGCGTGGACGACAATCCGCCGCTGGAACCGGGGCAGCGCACCACGTCCGTACTGACCCAGGCGCTCGGCGGCGCGCGCCGGCACATCGGGATCACCCCGCACGTGTCGACCGAGCCGCTGCCGGCCGGAGCCCGCTACCTGGTGTGCTCGGACGGGCTGACCGACCCGGTACCGCCCGAGGAGCTCGAAGAGCTGCTGCGGGTGCACGACGACGGCAAGGCGGCGTTCGAGCTCTGGAAGGCCGCCATCGAGGCCGGCGGCCCCGACAACATCACGCTCGCCCTGGTCAGGATCGGCGACTAGCGTCCTGTTCGCCCCGTACGGTCACCGAGCGTGACCGTACGCGGTCCAGGGCGGGCTGCCGCTTTGCGGACACCCCCTACGGCCGGCGGCGGGGCTTGCCGCTCTTGCCGCCCTTCGCGCCCTTGCTGCTCTTGGCACCGCTCTTGGCGCCGCCGGAGCCGCCGCGCGGGTTCTTGCCGCCCGACTTCCCGGCCGCGGTCCCCCGCCCCGCGCCCGCCGCGTCGGGGCGCTTGCGCTGCTTCGGCTGCGGCGGGGTCGGGGCGCCGCGGCCGCGCGTGCTGTTGACGGTCCGGCCGCGCACGATCCCGATGAACTCCTCGACCAGGTCGGTGGGTTCACCGTCGAGTTCGAGGAACGACAGGGCCACCCGGGACTGCGGGGCGTCCGTCACCGTCCGGTACGTGAGGTCCTTGCGGTGGTGCAGGCGGGCGAGGGACTGCGGGACGACGAGGACGCCGATCCCGGCCGCCACCAGCTCGATCGCGTCCGCCGTCGTGGCGGGGCGCTCCAGCGCGGGCCGCCCGGGCAGGCCCTCCCAGTCCAGGGTGTCGTCCAGCGGGTGCAGCACGATCTCGTCGGCGAGGTCCTCGGTGGAGACCTCTTCCACGGCCGCCACGAGGTGGTCCTTCGGGACGACGACGACCGTGTTCTCGGTGTAGAGGGGGATCGCGGCCAGGCCGCCCGTCCGGTCGATCGGCAGCCGCACGAAGGCGGCGTCGGCGCCGCCGCCCCGCAGTACGTCCGGGGTTTCGGCGGCGGACACCTGGAGGAGGGTCAGCGGGACGTCGGGCAGGCGCTCGTTCCAGATCCGCACCCACTTGCCGGGCGTCACTCCGGGGACGTACGCGAGCCGGAACGAGGGAGACGCCGTGGGCGATGCCGTGGGAGATGCTTCCGAGCCTGTCACCCGCCCAGGTTACCGGCCGTGGTCAGAAGTAGCGCACACGCTCGATACCCTTGACCCCATGACGTCGCACAAGACCACCCAGACCATGAAGCCCGCCACCGCGGCGAAGAAGCTGGGTGTGTACCTCGAAGCCACCCCCGCGGAGTTCCAGGAGGGTGTCGTGACCCGCAGCGAGCTGAACGCGCTGCAGGCCGAGCCGCCCCAGTGGCTGCAGGAACTGCGACGCAACGGCCCGCACCCCCGGCCCGTGGTCGCGTCCAAGCTCGGTGTCTCGATCGCCGGCCTCGCGCGCGGCGGGGTCACCGAGGCCCTCACCACGGAGCAGATCGACGCGCTGAAGCAGGAGAACCCGGAGTGGCTCCAGAAGGAGCGCGCCACCCAGGCCGATGTCCGCAAGGAAGCGGTCCGCATCAAGGAGAAGCACGCCGAGCAGGCCGAGCGCCAGCAGCAGTCCGGCTCCTGACCGACGTGCGCCGGGGGGCGCCGGGGCGGCACCTCGGGCGCCGGAAGTGCCCCGAAGCGCCCCTCCCGTCCGTATTTCGGCAAAGATCACCGGAATGCGGACGGCGTGTCCTGGGCAGACCTGCGGCGTGATCTCCCAACTCCTCGCCCCGTTCCGGCGCTCCCGCACCCTCGTCTTCTCCGCCGACTTCGGCTCGACCTCCCGCTGGGTCGCCGGCCAGACCTCGGCCTTCCCCGACAACGGCCCGGTCAATCCGGGCGACAACAAACTCGATCATCTGGTCGACGACCCTTCCTACAGCCGCGGCGGGGCCTTCCGCGCCACACGGCGGCCGGACGGCAACTGGGACTCCGGACTGCTGACCACCGAGGGCAGCGAGGAGGGTTTCCTGCTGCGCGCCGAGGACGTGCTGGAAGCCAGGGTCCGGCTGCCGGAAGCGGTCGGCGCCTGGCCCGCGATCTGGACCTGGCGGGACGGCGGCCAGGAGGTCGACGTCTTCGAGTACCACCCCGACAACCCGGACCTGCTGGAACTCTCCAACCACGTCCGGGGCGGGGGCTCGCACTACTTCCACGACCCCGCCATCCAGCCGGGCGCATGGGTCGACCTCAAGGTCAAGTTCGGTACGAACTCGGTCACCTGGTGGGTCAACGGCACCCGCGCGTACTCCGACCACAGCGGGGTGGGCCGGCGCTGGCGGGCGTACCTCATCGTGAACCTCTCCGTGTGCGCGGGCCGCTACCACCCGGCCCCCGACCCGGGCGTCTCGGAGATGTCGTACGAGGTCTCGGACCTCCGCGTGTACCGCAGTTAGCACCGCGGTCGGTACCGCCTAGCCATGGCCCACCGCCGCCTCCAGGCGCTGTTCCAGGCGGCGGAAGTTGCGTTCGCCGACCGCCCGCCAGAGCACCCGCGGCGGCAGCGGCAGGTGGCCCATGATCAGGATCTGTTCGCCCGGGTCCGTCTCCTTGAGGATCATGCCGAGGACGGTGAACAGCCTGCTCCTGGGTACGGCGGCGCTGGCCGCGTCGCCGATCTCGTCCCACTCCGCCTGCGACACCGCCCCCGGGACCAGCGGCAGCGCCTCGCGCTCCTCCTGGTCGAAGTGGTCCCCGGCGGCCTTGGACACCTGGTCGAGCGCCTCGGCCAGCTCCTCCCGGTGGGTGCTCCCGCCGGCGGCCGCCCACGGGCCGAGCAGGGCCCCCGCCCGTGCGAGGCGGGCCGACAGCTCGGCGTGCTGGCCCTGCATCCGCTTCCACAACTCGCCCTGGTCCGGTCGGCGTTCGGCCAGCTTGGGCCACAACAGCCGGTCCTCGCCCTCGTGGTGGTGGTGCAGGGTGTCGAGCAGCAGCTCCAGCCGCTCCGCGACCAGCCTGACCTGGGCGCGGCTGCCGTGGCGTACCCCGTGCACCCGGCCCGCCGCCGCCCCGAACTCGCGCCGGAACATCCGGTGGACCACCACCATGTCGTGCGTGGTGATCGGTTTCCCCTGGTTCTCCATCGACGTCGACATCGACCGTGCCCCCCGTCCTGGTGGGTGTACCGGGCTCCAGCCTGGCGGCCGGCCGGCCGTCTCCACCAGGGGCGCACAGCGGCGCTCCAGCGCCCCCGGGGAGCCCGGTCTATGCCAGGGTGCGCACGCGCTGGTCCCGGAGCCCGTAGCGGGCGGCGACGACGGCCAGCTTGCCGGCGGCCACGCGCCGGGCGATGTCGGGCTCGGCCGCGAGCCGGTCGCGGGTGCGCCGGGCGTGCGCGTCGATGGTGGCGTCGATGCGGGCCTCGCCCTGCTGGGTGTGGTCGATGGAGGGCCGGATCTGGTCGGCGAGGTACTGGATGTGCGCGGGCAGCGGCTCACCGGTCTCCTCGGCGCGGACGGCCGCGCCGACCGCCCCGCAGGACTGGTGGCCGAGCACCAGCACCAGCGGGACCTCCAGTTCCAGGACCCCGAACGCGACGCTGCCGAGGACGGCTTCGTCGAGCACTTCGCCCGCCGAGCGTACGGTCAGGAGGTCGCCGAGGCCCTGGTCGAAGACGAGCTCCGGGGGCACGCGGGAGTCGACGCAGCCGAGGACGATCGCGAAGGGGTGCTGGGCCTTGGTGAGCCGCAGCCGTATGAAGGCCGACTCGTGCGGGTGCTCCTGCCCGTACGTACGCCAGCGCCGGTTGCCGGCGGTCAGCCGGCGCAGCGCCTCCTGCGGGGAGACGGGGCCCGTGGCGGCCTCCGCTTCGGCGGCGGGCGCCGGGGCGGGAGCGGCGGAGGCGGCGAAGGCGGAGGAGAGGGGGAGCACGGACCCCACGGCCGCCGAGCCCGCCGCGGCGGCGAGGAGCAGGCCGCGGCGGCTGGGCGAAGAGGTGTCCAGTGTCTGCGTGTTCGAATCCATCGCGGGAAGGTATCCCTGCCGACTCGCGCCCCGCTCGGGCGCGGGGCGCAATCTCGGAAGTCGGGGGTCGGGGGTCAGCCGGCCCCGCCCTTGCCGTCCAGGGTCGTCCGGCCGAACTGCTCGTCCAGGACGGACAGCCGGCGCCAGTACTCGTCCTCGTCGATCTCGCCGGTGGCGAACCGGCGGCCCAGGATGGCGATCGGCGAGTTCTCGCCGTACGAGCCCCGCATCGCCCACGGTCCGCGCGGGCCGCGGCCGCCGCGCCACGCCGTGCGGCGCAGGACCGTGACGACGCCGAAGACGACGGCCGCCCAGACCAGCGGGAAGAAGAGGATCCACGGGCCGGGTCCGTCGAAGGCCAGGGTGTTCATCTCGGTTCAGCTCCTCGGAAGGGGTTGGGGTTTCCTTGTCGCTTCCGAGAGTCGCCCCGGGAGGGTGCCCGGGTCGTCGTACGGCCGGCGGCACCGTGCGTACGGCGGCGGGAGTACCCGCGGCCAGGGGACTTCAGCCGAGCCAGCCGGGCCTGACCAGACCCGTCTCGTACGCGAGCACCACCAGCTGGGCGCGGTCCCGGGCGCCGAGCTTGATCATGGTGCGGCTGACGTGCGTCTTCGCCGTCAGCGGGCTGACCACCAGCCTGCGGGCGATCTCCTCGTTGGACAGCCCGAGGCCGACCAGGGCCATCACCTCGCGCTCCCGCTCGGTCAGCCGGTCCAGCCCGGCCGCCGCCTCGGGGGCCTTCGACCGGGCCGCGAACTCCGCGATCAGCCGGCGCGTCACCCCCGGGGAGAGCAGCGCGTCGCCCGCGACCACCGCCCGTACCGCGCGCAGCAGTTCCTCCGGCTCGGTGTCCTTGACCAGGAACCCGGACGCACCGGAGCGGATCGCCTCGAAGACGTACTCGTCGAGCTCGAAGGTGGTCAGCATGACCACCTTCACCGCGGCCAGTGCGGGGTCCGAGGTGATCGTGCGGGTGGCGGCGAGGCCGTCGAGCTCCGGCATGCGGATGTCCATCAGGGCGACGTCCGGGCGCAGTTCGCGCGTCCGGCGCACGGCCTCGGCCCCGTCGGAGGCCTCGCCGGCCACCTCGATGTCCGGCTGCGCGTCGAGCAGGGCGCGGAAGCCGGCCCGTACCAGTGCCTGGTCGTCGGCGAGCAGTACGCGGATCACTCCTGGTCCTTCCTCGATGCCGGGTTCCCCGGCGATCCGGTGTCCGTCAGCGGGAGCCGGGCCAGCACCCGGAAGCCGCCGTCCGGCCGGGGGCCGGCCTCGATGGTGCCGTCCTGTGCGGCGGCCCGCTCGCGCATCCCGATCAGGCCGGTACCGCTGCCGCCGGCGTCACCGCCGGTGGCGGGCCCGTCGTCGTCCACCTGCAGTTCCAGCGCACCGAGCGGGCGGGTGACGCGGATCCGGGCGGTCCGCGAGCCCGAGTGGCGCACCACGTTGGTGAGCGCCTCCTGGAGGATCCGGAACGCGGCGAGGTCCGTGGCCGGGGACAGTCCCCGGGCCTGCTCCTCCCCCGTCACGGAGACGGTGAGCCCGGCCGAGGCCGCCTGGGCGACCAGTTCGGGGAGCCGGTCGAGTCCGGGGGCGGGGGCGCGGGGGGCCTCGCCGGGGGCGCGCAGGGTGTTCAGGACCTGCCGGACCTCGCCGAGCGCCTCCTTGCTGGCCGCCTTGATGGTGGTGAGCGCCGTCCGGGCCTGTTCGGGGTCCGTGTCGAGCAGGGCCAGGCCGACGCCCGCCTGCACGTTGATCACGGAGATGCTGTGGGCCAGTACGTCGTGCAGCTCGCGGGCGATCCGCAGCCGCTCCTCGTCCACCCGGCGCCGCTCGGCGGCCTTCCGCTCGGCCCGGTCCCGGGCCCACTGCTCCCGGCGTACGCGGACCACCTCGGACGCGGCGAGCACGGCGATCGCCCAGGCGGTGATGCCGCCCTCCGTCCCCCAGGGGGCGGGGCCGTCGCCGGGCGGCGGCAGCCAGCGGTACAGCCAGTGCCCGATGAGCAGATGGCCGGCCCACAGGGCGCCCACCGCGCCCCAGGCGGCGTGGCGGTGTCCGGAGACGACGGCGGCGAGGCAGGCCAGGGCGACGCTGAGGAACACGGGGCCGTACGGGTATCCGCCGGCGAGGTAGCCGAGGGTGACGGCGCAGACGCCGTAGAGGACGGGCACCGGGTACCGGTGGCGCAGCACCAGCAGGGCGGGCCCGAGGAGCAGCAGGAGCCGCCCGAGCGCGCCGATGGGCTCGCGGCCGGGCTGGACGTGCTGCACCCACCCGGTGGCCGCCTGAGCGAACACGGCCACGAGGAGCGAGGACCGCCACGGCAGCCGCCCGCCCCGGGTGCGCTCCGCCCAGTACTCCCACCGCCGCTCCGCCATGCGGCCACGCTAGACGCCCGGGCCCGCCGCCGTCGTCCGCCGGGCGGGCCGATCGGGCGTACTCCCGGTGGAGTACGCCCGGGTCGGGCGGGGTCAGGCGGGATCCGGAGGGACCCGCCTCGCGCGCAGGGCGTCGACGGCGATGCGGGCGGTGGTGCCGATCACCGCGTCGGCCGCGGGAAGGGTGGCCGCGGGGTTGGCGGCGCGGGTGAAGACGGCGACGGCGTAGCGGCCGCCGTCGGGGTACTCGATGACCCCGACCTCGTTGCGCACGGTCGGCAGGCTGCCGGTCTTGCCGGCCACGTGGACGTCGTCGAAGGGGAATCCGGCGGCCATGCGGTGGGGCCACACCTGGAGTCCGAGCAGGCGGCGGATCGCGGCGCCGTGTTCGGGGGTGCAGGCCTCGTCGCGCCAGACGGCGGCGAGCAGCCGGGTCATGTCGCGGGGTGTGCTGCGGTTGCCGCGGGCCGGGTCGAGGGCGCGGAGCCGGGCGAGGACCTGCGGATCGGCGAGGGCCGGGGCTCCGGCGGGTCCGGCGTCCTCCCGGACGGTGGCGAAGAGCGAGCGGAAGGTGTGGACGGCGCGGGTGCGGGTCAGGCCGAGCCGGGCCGTGGCCTCGTTGACGCCGTCGAGGCCTATGCGCGCGAGGAGCAGGTCCGCGGCGGCGTTGTCGCTGACGGCCGTCATGAGGTACGCGGCGTCGCGCAGGGACATGCGTACGGGATCCAGCATGGCGGCGAGTCCGGTGGGGCCGGCGGTGCGGTCGTCCGGCGGGCACTCGACCTGTTCGGTGAGGTCCAGGCGGCCGGCCGCGGCGTGCTGGTGGAGGGCGACGAGCAGGCAGAGCTTGTGCACGCTGGCGGTGACGACCGGGTGGTCCGCACCGGCGTCGATCTCCGTACCGGAATCGATGTCGACGGCGTGCAGCCGGCCGCTGACGCCGGCTTCGGCGAAGGCTGCGGCGATGCGGCGGAGGGCGTGGGTCACAGCCAGTACTCCGCTGCCGGGCGCAGGTGGAGCGGCCGCGCGGGTGCGTCGGCGGTCACCGCCGCAGTGTTCCACAGGGCGCGCGTGGTCGCTTCGGCGAAGGCCCCGACGGCGGCGTCGCCGCGGCCCCGCGGCCAGGCGACGCTGTGGCGCCAGGCCAGCGGGGCGCCGGTGAGGGGCCGCCAGACGATGTCCGCGTGCGGGCCGGGGGCGTCGGCCGACCCGGTGTCGCGCGGGGCGAAGGCCACGGCGCCGGCGGAGAGGACGAGGCCGCGGACGAAGCCGGTGCCGCGGCCCTGGCGGACGGTGGCGGGGGTGTAACCGCCCCGCGCGCAGGTGTTCAGTACGTCGTCGTGCAGTGCGGGGGCTTCGGCGCGCGGGAAGAGGACCAGGCCGTATCCGGTGAGGGCGGCGAGGGGTACCTCGTCCAGGGCGGCGGCCGGGGCCTCGCGGGGCAGCAGCACGCCGAGTTCGCGGCGCAGGACCGGCCCGAGCTCCAGCCCGGCGATGTCGCAGGGGTGCCGGACGAGCCCGACGTCGAGCTCGCGGGAGGCGAACCGGGCCAGTTGCTCGGCGGTGGACAGTTCGTGGAGCTCCAGCTCCACGCCCGGGTGGTGCTGCCGGAAGGCGGCCAGGATCGCGGCGATCGCCTCGCCGGCGAGGTCGGGCGGCAGCGCGGCACGCAGGAGTCCGCTCTCGCCGTCGCGGATGCGGCGGGCGGTGGCCGCGAGGGCGTCCGCGCGGGCGAGCAGCAGGCGGGCGTCCTCCAGCAGCATCGTGCCCGCCGCGGTGATCGTCACCTGGCGGCTGGTGCGTTCGAAGAGCCGGACGCCGAGTTCGCGCTCCAGGCGCTGGATGCGCTGGGACAGGGGTGGCTGGGCCATGCCGAGCAGCTCGGCGGCACGGCCGAAGTGTCTTTCTTCTGCAACAGCCACGAAGCACTGCAGATGCCGGATCAGGTCCACGGCCAGCAACGATATCGGAGTTTGATCGATCCGAGATCGATAGGGATCTTGGACGGGGGGTGGGCGGGGGTGTTGTGCTCACGGCATGTCCTCGAACCCGTCCTCCCCGTCCCCCGACCGCACCGGGCCCCGGCGCACCCGACACGGCCGACGTCGCGTCCCGTACGCCGCCGCCCTCGCCCTCGGTCTCGCGCTGACCGCCGCCGGGGTCGCCGGCTGCTCGACGGCCGCGCGGCCGCCCGCCGCGGCCGGGCCGACCTCGACCCTGAGCGCGTCCGCCCCCGCCGCCTCCGGCGTCCCCGGCGTCGACAGCCGGGAGCGGCTGACGGTGGACGGCGGCACCCGGGAGTACCTGATGCACCGCCCCGCCGCGGCCGACGGCGGGCCCCGGCCGCTGGTCATCGCCTTCCACGGGCGCGGGGCCGACGCCGAGAACCTGCGGAAGCAGAGCGGTCTGGACCGGGCCGCCGACGCCCGCGGCATGCTCCTCGTGTACCCGGAAGCCCTGGGCAAGGCCTGGGGCGCCGGCACCGCCCCCACCGACCGGCGGCCGGATCCGGACGCCGATGTCCGCTTCACCGAGGCGCTGGTCGCCGAACTCGTGCGCACCGGCCGGGCGGACCCGCACCGGGTCTACGTCGCCGGGTTCTCCAACGGCGGCTCCATGGCCCTGCGCATGGCCGCCCAGCGTCCCGGCCTGGTCGCGGGCGCGGCTTCGGTCTCCGGTGAACTCCCCACGGGCGCCGCCGCCGTGAAGCCCACCGGGCCGGTGCCCGTGCTGATCGTCTACGGGGCCGAGGACCCCGTACGGCCGCTGGCCGGGCTGCCCAGTCCCGGGCCGGCCGCTCCCGGCGAGGAACCCATCACCGCGACCATGTCCGCCCGGGCCAGTGCGGAGGCGTTCGCCGCCGCGGGCGGGGCCGGCGGTCCCGTCGAGGAGGGCAAGCCCGGCTACGACTGCGTCACCTGGCCGGCCGGGCCGGCGGGGGCGGCCGTACGGCTGCTCGTCATGCAGGGGGCCGGCCACACCTGGCCCGGCTCGGCCGTTCCCCCGCCCGCGGGCTTCGGTTCCGTCAGCACCGCACTGGACGCGAGCGCCACCGTGCTCGACTTCCTTTCCACCGGGCGGCGTTGACGCCGACCGTCGCCGCGCGCCCGCGCCCATGGGGCCGTACACCACACCCCGGCCCCCGAGTGTGGCGTGCGGGGCCATGGGCGCGGCCGCCCGCCCTCCCTAGGGTTCAGCCATGACGAGCCAACTTCCTTTCCTGCGGGAGCGCGTCGCGCTGGTGACCGGCGGCGGCAGCGGCATCGGGCGGGCCTGCGCGATCGCCCTGGCCGGTGCGGGCGCCACCGTGCACGTGGCCGACATCGCCGAGGAGCCGGCACGGTCCGTCGCCGCACTCGTCGGCGGGCGGGCGCACGTCGTCGACCTCGCCGATCCGGCCGCGATCGAGCGGCTGCCGACCGCGGTGGACATCCTGGTCAACAGCGCGGGCCTGCAACACGTCGCCCCCATCACCGAGTTCCCGGCCGAGCGGTTCGCCCTGATCCAGCAGGTGATGGTCACCGCGCCGTTCCTGCTGCTGCGGCACGTGCTGCCGCACATGTACGCGGCCGGCTGGGGTCGGGTCGTCAACATCTCCAGCGCCCACGGGCTGCGGGCCAGCGCGTACAAGTCCGCGTACGTGGCGGCGAAGCACGGGCTGGAGGGGCTGAGCAAGGTCGCCGCGATCGAGGGCGCCCCGTACGGGGTGACCAGCAACTGCGTCAGCCCCGGCTACGTCCGCACCCCCCTGGTCGAGGCGCAGATCGAGCAACAGGCCGCCGCACACGGCATCGGCCCCGCCGACGTGCTGTCCGACGTGCTGCTGACCCGGTCCGCGATCAAGCGGCTGATCGAGCCCGAGGAGGTCGCGGCGGCGGCGGTGTGGCTGTGCGGACCCCACTCCGGCTACCTCACGGGAACCTCACTCCCCCTCGATGGTGGCTGGACGGCCACCTGAAGTTAACTACCGGTCAGTAGACAGGCGGGGCGATCTTCCGGATTCTGGCACCGTACATGTCAATCCCCCTGAGGAGCGCCCCCACATGCGCAGCACCCGCGCCCGCGTCCGCCTGCTCGGCACCGCCACCGCCACGGCCGCGGCCACCGTCGTCCTGACGCTGGCCCCCACCGCCTCCGCCCAGGCCACCCCCGCCCCGGTCCCGGCCCCGGTGACCGCCCCGGCCGCGGCCACCGCCTCCGCCTCCGCGCCCGGCGGCAACGCCCTCCTGCGCGGCATCGACTACGGCACGTGGAAGCGCGATGTCGCCGCCGTCATGGCCACGGCCCGCCCGTACGTCGAGCAGCGCATCGCCCAGTCGCCCGCCGGCGAGAAGCCCGCGATCGTCCTCGACATCGACAACTCCTCGCTGGAGACGGACTTCCACTGGTTCTGGACGTTCCCGACCCCGGCGATCTCCGAGGTCCGCGACCTGACCCAGTACGCGAACGAGCACGGCGTCGCCATCATCTTCGTCACCGCCCGCCCCGGGATCATCCACTCCCTCACCGAGCACAACCTGAAGGCGGTGGGCTACCCCGTCACGGACCTGTACGTCCGGGACCTGCCGGCCCTCTTCAGCGAGGTCAGCGCCTACAAGACGGCCAAGCGCGCCGAGATCGAGGGCCGCGGCTACACGATCATCGCCAACATCGGCAACAACAACAGCGACCTGGTCGGCGGGCACGCGGAGCGCACCTTCAAGCTCCCGGACTACGACGGCAAGCTCTCCTAGCAGGTTCCGGTGCCGACCGCCTGCGCACAGGCGGACGGCCGGCACCGGCACCCCTCCTTCCGGGCCTTCCGGTCCACGCCGCCCACGCGAGGAACCGCGGGCCGCCGATCCGGCCCGCGGCTTCAGGAGGGACGGACCCCGTCACACGTGATCCGCAGGTGGCGCGGGCCGCGCAGCACCGCGTTCTGCCGGTAGGGCGGCGGGTCCTCGACCAGGCGCGGGTTTTCCAGGCGGCGGGCCAGCTCGCTCAGCGCGAGCTGCGCCTCCAGCCGGGCCAGCGGGGCGCCGAAGCAGCTGTGGATGCCGCTGCCGAGACCCAGGTGCTGGATGTCCTTGCGGTACGGGTCGAAGCGGTCCGGGTTCTCGAAGCGGTTCGGGTCCCGGTTGCCGGAGGCGAGGATCAGCCACATCGAGGAACCCTTGGGAATGGTGACCCCGCCGACCTCGATGTCCACGAGCGGGGTGCGCTGCGGCAGCAGCTGCACCGGCGGCTCGAACCGCAGCAGCTCCTCCACCAGGGGCACGGCGAGGTCGGGCGTCTCGCGCAGCTGCCGCAGCACGTCCGGATTGCGCAGCAGCGTGAGCATCCCGTTGGTGATGAGGTTGACGGTGGTCTCGTGGCCCGCGATGAGCAGCAGGGCGGCGGTGCTCAGCAGCTCCATCGTGCTCATCGTCTCGTCCTGGCCGTGTCCGACGGCCAGTTGGGAGAGCATGTCCTCGCCGGGGTTCTTGCGGCGCTCCTCGATCAGCCCGGCCAGGTACATGCCCAGTTCCATCCGGGCGTCGTGGGTCTTCTTCTCCCGCTCCGTCTGGTCGGCGTCGGGGTCGGGGTCCAGGCTGGCGGCCAGGGTGTCGGCCCAGACGTGGAAGCGGGCCTCGTCCTCGCGCGGTACGCCGAGCAGCCGGCAGATCATGGTGACGGGGAACGGGTAGGCGAACTGGTCGACCAGGTCGATCCGTTCCGGGTCGCCGAGGTTGTCGATGAGTCCGGTGACGGTGGTGCCCAGGAAGCCGCGCATGTCGTCGACCCGGTGCGGGGAGTGCGGCGGCCCGAAGGGGCGGTTGGTCATCCGGCGCAGCCGGTCGTGCTCCGGCGGGTCAAGCTTGAGGAAGCTCGGCGGCAGGGCCGAGGCTCCCTCGTCCTCGGCGCTCGCCAGAGGGTCCCCGGCGCTCGCGGACAGGTTGCGGGCCTCGGAGCTGAGCCGCGGGTCGTGCAGCAGGCTCTGGATGTGGTGGTACGTGCTGATGGCGTACGGTCCGTCCCCGTCATGGAAGACCGGGGTCTTGCGCAGCTCCGCGTACAGCGGGTACGGGTTCGCGCGGTTCGAGTAGTCGAGGATGTCACTCAGGATGCCTTGCTTCATGCCGGGTCCTCCGGGGGGCGGGCGGGTCAGTGCCCGGCGGGGGTGAACGTGAGGCGCCGGTCGGCCGGCGAGTATCCACTGAGGGTGATGGTCGGTCCGTGCGTGGGCACGGACGGGTCGGGGAAGTCCGCGGGGAGGGGCTTCTGCCCTTCGGGGCGCCGGTCGACCGTGGCGAACGGCGGCGGGAAGGGCGCCGTGGCCTCGATCTGCTGCTGGTAGAACTGCAGCCAGCGCGAGTTGTCGAAGGTGACCGCCCCGATGACGCGGCCCTGGTAGCCGTAGACGCCGGTGAAGCGGCGTTCGGCGCGCGAGCCCTGGGTGATCATGATCTCGGTGCCCATGGAGGGCACGCCGACCGATTTGATGCTCACCCCGAACTGCGAGGACCAGAAGGCCGGCACCCAGATGTGCGGGCGGCGCTCGGTGCTCTCGCTGAGCATGTTGTGGGCCGCGGTCTCCGCCTGGGAGACGGCGTTGCCCCAGTGCTCCAGGGAGAGGAACTGGTAGCCGAAGAGCGGGTGCGGGGAGCGGGCGACGTCGCCCGCGACGAAGATGTCGTCGGTGACGATGCCGCGGATGTCGAAGGCCCGGCAGCCCGCGTCGCAGGCGATGCCCCGGGGGCCGGCGCCGAGTCCCGAGCCGGTCAGCCACTCGGTGTTGCGCTGGGCGCCGAGCGAGACGACCACGACGTCGCATTCCAGCGAGGTGCCGTCGGAGAAGTGCGCGGCGCGGACGCGTCCGGTGGAGTCGCCCTCCAGGGCCGTGACCATGACGCCGGTGCGCAGGTCGACGCCGTTCTCCCGGTGGAGTTCGGCGGCGACCGCGCCGATGACCCCGCCGAGGGCTCCGACCAGCGGCGCGTCGCCGCGCTCGGCGACGGTGACCTCCACTCCGCGCTCGCGGCAGGCGGAGGCGATCTCGGAGCCGGTGAACCCGGCGCCGATGACCAGGACCCGGCGCGGGCCCGCGTCGAGCCGCCGGGCCAGGGCCGCGCCGTCGTCGCGGGTGCGGAGCACGAACACGCCGTCGAGCTCGCCCTCGGCCGGGTTCGGCCAGGGCCGGGCCCGGACGCCGGTGGCGATCAGCAGCCGGTCGTACGGGACCTCGTCCCCGTCGGCGAGCTTGACCCGCCGGGCCGCCATGTCGAGGCCGCTGGCCCGAACCCCGAGGCGCCATTCGGCGTCGATGTCGAGGCGGCGGGGCAGCGCGGTGCCCTCGGCCGTACCCATGCCCAGCAGCGCCTGCTTGGACAGCGGCGGGCGGTCGTACGGCTCGTGGGGCTCGTCGCCGATCATGGTCAGCGAGCCCTTGAAGCCCTTCTCGCGCAGGGTCTCGGCGCCGCGCAGCCCGGCGAGCGAGGCGCCGACGACGACGATCCGGCCGTTCGCTTTGAGGTGGTCCAGGGCGGTGTCAGCCATCGGATGCCTCCCCGGCGGCACCGGGGGCGCCGGGCGCGGTGGCAGGCGCGGTGGCGGCCATGTCCAGCTCGTCCACGAGGATCGCCTGCACGGGGCAGGCGGCGACCGCCTGGGCCACGCGCGCACGGTGGGCGTCCTGCGCCTGCGGGTCGTAGAGCAGGCCTTCGTCTCCGTGCATCGCGAAGACGTCGGGTGCGAGGAAGGCGCACTGCGCGTATCCCTGGCACCGGTTGAGATCGACGACAAGCCTCAGCAAGGTCCACTCCTTTCGTTGGCCCCTCCGGCTCCTCGGCCAGCGTGCGGCCGGGGAGCCGGGACGGCCCGTCCGGCCGGGCCATTGGGGTGACGGGCGGCGGCGGCGACCGGACGTCACGCGGAGCGGCGGGCGGCGCGCAGGATGTACAGGCTGATGAGCAGCGCCCAGGCCGGGAAGACGAGCTCGCAGTACGGCACGGTGGAGCCCACCGCCAGCAGGACCACCCCGGCCAGGGTCCCGATCAGGACCAGGGGTCTGGGCAGGACCCCGAGCTTGCGCCCGATGGTCGAGGTCGCGAGGACGAAGACGGCCGCCATCCGCATTCCGTACGTCGTGAGCAGCGTGTACGCGAAGTGGCTGCCGAACCCCGTGGGGTCCGCCGCGTCGAGGACGGTCCCGGCGGCGGCGACGGCGCCGAAGAGGCAGGCGACGAAGACCAGTCCGCTGCCCAGGAACACGGTGGCGATGAACCGGTCCTCGGCGTCCCCGGTGTGCTCGCGCAGTGCCCCCATGAACCACAGGAAGGCGATGCCCGCGAAGGGGACGAGCTCGGTCGCCGTCTGCAGTGCCCCCCGCTTGCCCGGGGCGATCTCCATGTGCCCGCTGCCGCCCCCTTCGGGCAGGGCGATCCGGGCGAGCACGATCGCCGTCGCGAGCAGGACCGCGAAGACGACCCCCGCCAGCCCTGCGGCCTTGGGGGTGCTCAGGGCTTGTTGCCGGGTCCCGGGCGCTCGCTCTGTCATTTCTCCAGCAAGCCGCCCGCCGGGCCCTCGTGCCAGCGGGACGGCGCGGTCGGGTGACGCCCGGGGCGGTCTGCGCGAGACCCGCCCCGGGGCGCGGACCGCCGGCTAGGTGGCGGTGATCAGGATGCTGCCGGGTTCTCCCGCTCCCTCCTCCCGCCGCGGTGCCGGACGGGAGGTGCCCGGGGCGGCGGACGGGCCGGTGCCCGTCACGATCAGGGCGAGCAGCACCGCCGCGGCCTCGCTCTGCAGGATCCGGGCGGCCTGCACGAGGCGGTGCGGGTCGGGGGCCGGGATGGACAGGGCCAGGCATTCGGCGTTGGGGCCCGAGGTGATCGGGACGGCCGCGCAGACCGTGCCCACGGCGTACTCCTGGAGGTCCAGCAGGGGGGCTCCCGGCCGGCGGGTGTCGAGCTGCCGGAAGAGCTCGTCCTGCCGGGTGATGGTGTGGGCGGTGAACCGCGCCGCCCGGTGCCGGGACAGGTGGTCCTTGCGGCCGTCGGGCCCGAGCTGGGCCAGCAGGGCCTTGCCCACGGCCGAGGCGTGGGCCGCGGCCCGGAAGTCGACCCACTCGTCCACGAGCGGTGTCGCGGGACCGTCGGCGTACTGGGTGATGCACACTTCGCCGTCGGTGTACCGGGCCACGTAGACGGCGGCGCCGACCGCGTCCCGGACCCAGGCGAGGGTCTCCTGAAGGTGTCCGCGTCCGTCGCCGGACGCCGCCCCGGTCAGTAAGAGCGCCCGGCCCGCGATGTACGCCCCGGGGCCGGCCTGGGCCGCCAGGTTGGCCCGTACGAGCTGCTCCATCACCCGGGCCAGTACCAGCTGCGGCAGCCGCGTCTCGCGGGCGATCTGCGCGAGGCCCACCCCGCCCGAGTACCTGCCCACGACCTCCAGGACGCGCAGCGCGCGGTGGACGGCCTCCATGGCGACCGGAGCCGGCCGCGACGGGGACGAGCCGCGTGCCGACCCGGTCGGCTGCGGGTGCCTGAGGGCTTCGAGCGCCCAGGCGTTCGCCTCGTCGGTCAGGTGCAGGATGTCCAGCCGCGCGTGCCGGGCGATGGCCACCGCCACGTGCGGGCCGGGGAGGTACACCTCCCCCTGGTCCTGGTCGTCGCTCCAGCTCAGGGCCGTGACGGCCCGCCGGAGCCGGGCGGGCAGCCGGTACGGGGGCCGCCCGCCGTACCCTCTCACCGCCGTGAGGGCGGTGAGGTCCTGGGTGCTGATGGGCGGTGAGGTCCAGATGACCGAGGCGCCGAGGGCCTCCTCCAGGTTCTCCGGGACCTCCGGCAGGTGCGGCAGTGCCTCGTCCGGGGGCAGCGCCTGCGCCAGCGCCTTCCAGTGCCGGGCGGTGTCCACCTCGGCGCGCGCGAGGTGGTGGAGGTGCAGGAGGCGCGCGGCCGTCCGCGAGCCGGCCCCGGCCGCGTACTGGAACCAGAACTGCGCGCCCTCCATCCGGTCGGCCAGGTGCAGGAGGCAGCCGAACAGCAGCGCCGGTTCCGCTCCGTGCGGCCAGGTGCCGGCGGCCAGGGCCAGCTCGGCGAAGGACCGGCTCTCCGCCAGCGACCAGGCCAGGTCGTCCAGCGCCCGGGCGGCCCGTACGTGGCAGGCGGCGTCCAGCACGAGGTCGTCCGCCACGGTGGGCACGGGCCGGGGCAGCGGCGCGCGGCCGGCGAGGGAGGCCGGTGCCGGGAAAGCGCCCCGGCCGGTGGCGCCGGTCGCCGAGCGGGCCCGGTCCGCCGCGATGCGGCGGGCGATGCGCCGCCGGGCGGCGTCCTCGTCGTAGCCGGCGTACTCCTCCACCAGCACCTCGGCCTCCTCCAGTGCCGCCGCCAGCCTCTCCCCCGGCACGGCGTCGTGGCCGGCCGTCATGTCGCTCACTCGCCCTTCTCCTCTCCAGGAGCCCAGTCCGCCCCGAGTTTCTGGGACAGGATTCGGCTTGCGCCTCGAATGTGCGAACGGACCGCCGCGGGGGAGATCCCCAACGTCCGGCCGACGGTGCCGTTGTCGTACCCCAGCAGGAAGGCCAGCAACACCACGTCGTAGTGCCGCTCGGGCAGGCACGCGATCGCCGCGTACAGGCCGAGCTTGGCCTCCAGCAGTTCCATGCGGTGCCGGGATGCGCGGCGCAGGGCGGCGAACCAGGCCGTCTCGACCATGGCGGCCGGCCGGCCGAGGAGCGCCAGCCTGCGCGCGACGTGTTCGCGCAGCACCGCCCAGGCGAAGCCGTGCAGGCTCGCCTCCTTCAGCGCCTGGCGCCACACCTTCAGCAGGAAGGTGAACACGTCGTCGACGACGTCCTCGGCGTCCTGGCGGGAGCCCAGTTGCAGGTGCGCGTAGCGCAGGTAGGCGCGGTGGTGCTGGGAGTGGAACGCGCTGAACTCCACCGGCAGCACGCCGGCCAGCTCGCTGGAGACCGCCCGGTCCCCGGACGGGTCGAACTCGCCCTCACTCATGCGCTCCTCCAGGGATGCCGGTCGTCGCCGGTACGAGCGGTCGCTGCCCGGGTCCTCGCACCCGGCAGGCGTGGGTGTCTCCTGACGGCATCGAAAGCGTCGGAAACGACGAGTATCGGCGCGGGAGCGAAGGTCTCGACAGGAATCACGTCGGCGGGAAGCCTTCCGGTGAGTGAACGGAACGGGCATGCCTGCCCCCCACATCCAGCGGCCGGTCGGACCGGCCGCTCCCCCAACACCACCCCATCGGAAAACACGCCCGAATGTGCACGGCTGTCGACGGAAATCTTTCGGGAAATGGCGCATCTGATCCGCTGCGCGCCCCCTTGCCGCCGCGTACGCCCCTGAGGAGCCGCCGGATCAAGGTCGGGTCCGGCTCTGATCCGGCGGATGCCCCCTACTCCACCACCAGGTCGGCCCGGGTCCGGCCGGCGGCGATCAGCCGGGCGTTCGCCTCGTCCGAGCGCGCCACCCACTCCTCGGCCCGGGCCGGCGCCTTCCCGTGGCGTACGTGGCGGTCGACGAGTCGCCGTACGCGCAGGGTGTCGTCGGGCGCGAGGAACCAGGCCTCGTCGAGGAGCGCCCGTACCGCCGCCCACTCCCCCGCCTCGTACAGCAGGTAGTTGCCCTCGGTGATCACCAGGCGCACCGCAGGGTCGACGGGGATGCTCCCGGCGACGGGCTCCTCCAGCGACCGGTCGAAGGCGGGGGCGTAGACCGCGGCGGCGGCGGGCGTGCGCAGCCGGGCCAGCAGTGCCGCGTACCCGGCGGCGTCGAACGTGTCCGGGGCGCCCTTGCGGTCGGCCCGCCCCAGCCGCTCCAGTTCGGCCTGGGCGAGGTGGAACCCGTCCATCGGCACGACCACGGCCCGTTCGGGCCCGAGTGCCTGCGCGAGGCGGGCGGCGAGGGTGGACTTGCCGGCTCCGGGCGGTCCCGCGATGCCGAGGATCCGGCGCCCGCCCGAGGCCGCGAGCGCGCGGGCCCGCTCCTCCAGTTCGGTGAACTCCATCCCCCCATCCTGCCTGTCAGGGAGGCGGGGGCGTGTGGGGGTCGGTGCCGATGCGGGCGACGAGCAGGGCGATGTCGTCGTCCGCGGACGCCGGGACCAGGTGCGTGATCAGCGAGTCGCACAACTGGTCCAGCGAGCGCGGGGGTTCGGCGAGCAGGCGGGTCAGTTCGGCCAGGCGTTCGTCGATGTCGCTGCCGCGGGCCTCGACGAGGCCGTCGGTGTACATGACGAGGAGGCTGCCCGGGGGCAGGGTGAGGTCGGTGGTGGAGTACGCGGTCCCGCCGACGCCCAGCGGGGTGCCGGGCGGCAGGTCGAGGAGGCTGACCGTGCCGTCGGGGCTGACGGCCGCGGGCGGCGGGTGGCCGGCGCGGGTGATGCGGCAGCGGCCGGTCTCCGGGTCGATCACGGCGTACAGGAACGTGGCGATCATCGGATCGGCGAGGTCGTCGAGGGTCGCCTCCAGCTGGTGCATCAGGGCCTCGGGGGCGAGGTCGAGCCGGGCGAGGGCGCGCACGCTGGCGGAGAGCCGTCCCATGACCGCCGCGGCCGCGATGCCGTGGCCCATGACGTCGCCGATGAGCAGGGCCGCCTTGCCGCCGGGCAGCCGCAGGACGTCGTACCAGTCGCCGCCGATCTCGTTGACGTCGCTGGCGGGCAGGTAGCGGTGGGCGACCTCGATACCGGGCGGCGGGGTGATGTGCTGGGGCAGCATGCTGCGCTGGAGGATGACGGCGGTCTCGTGCTCGCGGTGGTAGAGGCGTGCGTTGTCGATGCTGATGGCGGCCCGGGCCGCGAGCTCGCCGGCGAGGGTGACGTCGTCGGGTCCGAACGGGCCGACGGGGCTGGTGCGGTAGAAGGTGGCGACGCCGAGCACGAGGTCCCGCGCGATCAGCGGCGCCATCATGAACGAGTGCACGCCGACGGGCAGGAGCTGCGCTGGCTTGCTCGTGTGGCGGGCGGCGGAGGCGACGGCCTGCTCGTCCAGGTGCGCGATCAGGAAGGGCCTGCGGGCGGCCAGGGCCTGGGTGTAGGGGGCGGCCGCCGGGAAGACGAGGGTCCTGCCCAGCGGGGCCAGGATGCCGATCACCGCGGAGCCGGTCAGCGGTGCCTTGCCGAGGCGCCGCAGGCCCACGCCCCCGGCGAGCCCCGGGCCGGGCTCGTCACCGCGCGCGAGGGTGTCCAGTACGTCCACGGTGGCGGCGTCGGCGAGCTGCGGTACGGCGAGCTCCGCCAGCTCCTGCGCGGTGCGCTCCAGCTCCAGGCTCGCGCCGATGCGGACGCTGGCCTCGCTGAGCAGTGCCAGCCTGCGGCGGCCGGCCTCGGCCTCGACGTGGTCGCGCTGCTGCTCGGTGATGTCCAGCAGGGAGGCGATCACGCCGATCGGGCGGCCGCCGGGGTCCTCGACCCGGACGTACGAGCACGACCAGACGCGGTCGCGGGAGGGTTCCGCGGGGGTGCGCCCCGAGCGGCGGCGGTCCAGTACCGGCTCCCCGGTGGCCAGGACCTGCCGCATCGCGTCCTCCATGTCCTCCGCGTTCACCTCCGGCAGGACCTGCGCGAGGCGCCGCCCGATGTGGGCGGACTCCGGGAGGCCGTTCATCGCCTCCAGGGCCGGGTTGACCTGGAGGAAGCGCAGCTGCGTGTCGAGGATGGCGATGCCGACGGGCGAGCGGGCGAACAGGCCGTCCCAGACCGCCGACGATCCCCGGATCCTGCGGGCCGCGTGGGCGTCGGCGGCGAAGACCAGGACCGCGGAGGCGCCGTGGCGCCGGCTGGGCACCGGGCAGGCCCAGATCTCCAGCTCCAGCGGATGTCCGTCCTGGTGCCAGGCGGTCACGGTGCCCATCACCCCGCGCCCCGTGACGGCGGTCTCCCACAGGGCGCGGCCGAGGCTGCGGTCGGCTCCGGGGTGGAGGAGGTCGGCGATGTGGTGGCCGACGATCTGCGGCGGGGCGTAGCCGAGCAGCTCCTGCGCCGCGCGGTTCCAGCGGACGATCGTCCCGTCGGCGCCGGTGGCCAGCTGCGCCACGGGCAGGGAGCCGAGCCAGCCTCCGGCGTCCTGGGCGGCGCCGCTGATCAGATCCTCGATGGGCATCTGCTCGGTCATGACGCACCTTCCACACCCCCATGGTCGCCCTGCCCGCCCGGGGCCGCTTCCCGGCGCCGCCAGGGGCCGATCCGGAGCGGACCGGGGCGGTCGGGGGCGGGGCGGTCAGGGGCGAGGCGGGGCGGCGGTCAGGGGCGGTCAGGGCTGGGCGGTCAGGGGCGGTCAGGGCCGGGCGAGTACCGCCACGGCGTTGTGGCCGCCGAATCCGAAGGAATTGCTGACGGCGACCTGCCCGGCGTGCTCCCTGGCCGTACCGGCGACGACGTCGATGTCCGTCCCCGGGTCGGGCTCGGCCAGCCCCGCCGTGGGCGGAACGATCCGCTCGGCCAGCGCCAGGACGGTCAGGGCCGCCTCGATGGCGCCCGAGGCCCCGAGGGTGTGCCCCAGTGCCCCCTTGGCCGAGGTGACGGGTGGCCGGTGGGGGAAGACGCGGCGCAGGACGGCTGCCTCGATGGCGTCGTTCTGCCGGGTCGAGGTGCCGTGCGCATTGACGTGGCCGACGTCCTCGGGGCCGATCCCCGCGTCCGCGAGGGCGGCGCGGACGGCCTGCTCGGCCCCGCGGCCCTCGGGGTGCGGGGCCACCAGGTGGTGCGCGTCCGTGGAGGCGGCGTGGCCGATGAGGCGGGCGAGGGGCCGGGCCGCCCGGGCCGCGGCGTGCTCGGGGCGCTCCAGGACCAGCGCGCCGGCGCCCTCGGCGATGACGAAGCCGTCGCGGGTGGCGTCGAACGGGCGCGATCCCGTGTCCGACAGGGCACCCAGCTGGGAGAACCCGGTCACCACCAGCCGGGTGACGCCCGCCTCGGCGCCGCACACGAGGGCGATGTCGCACTGACCGGTCGCCAGCAGGTCCCGGGCGAGGCCGAGCGCGGTGGTGCCCGAGGCACAGGCCGTGGACGTGGCCAGGGCGGGTCCGGTCACCCCGAAGCGCAGTGCGATGTTGGCGCAGGTCATGTTGGTCAGATAGCCGGGGAGGAAGTACGGGGAGACGAACTCCGGTCCCTGCTCCCGGAGTCGGGCGAGCGCCTTGTCCTGGGTCAGGACGCCGCCGAGGCCGCCTCCGGTGACCACGGCGACCCGGCCGCCGTCCCACTCCCGGGGGTCGAGTCCGGCGTGGTCCAGTGCCTGCGCCGCGGCCACCAGGCCGAACCGGTCGACGGGGTCCAGGTGGGCCGAGCCGCGCCGGTGCAGGAGCGGGTGGTCCAGCTCCGGTACGCGGCAGCTGAGGGAGACGGGCAGACCGTGCAGCAGGGGGTCGGGGACCGCCGTGGCGCGGCCGGCGCGGACCGCCGACCACGTGGTGTCCCGGTCGCATCCGGCGGCCGTCACCAGGCCGATCCCGGTCACGACGGCCTCGGGGCGTCTGATCAACGGTCCGTCAGCCGTTCGTCGACGGCCGCGGCGAACTCCGCGAGGGTGGCGGCGCGGAGCTCCTCCTCCTCGACCTTGATGCCGAGCGTCTCGTGAACGGCGATGGCCATCTCGACGATCATGAGCGAATCGACCAGCAGATCGCGCATCGGCGCGTTTCCCCGGACGTCTTCGGAGGGGACTTCGAACTTCTCGACGAGCAGTTCGCTGATCACGTCGAGAACGGATTCCGGCGCGGAAGTAGTCACGGCATCTCTCATTCGCGGTAGCGGTGCGATTGCAGCAAGGTGCGAGGGCAGGGCCTTCTCGTGCTCAAATAGGTATCACGGCAGGGTATTTACTCAAAACCCGTCCCTGTCCAGCTTGTTGATGATTCGAAATGTGAGAGTGGGGATCATTCGTGTCGGAAAGCATGACCGATGTGATCGACGTGGCCGGGGCCGAGCTCAGGAACGTGCGGCGGCTGCTCGGCGATGTCGGGGAGGACGCCTGGGACCGGTTCCTGGACTGGCTCGTCGACGACTACTTCCGGCTCGAAGTGGCAGGGGTGGAGAACATCCCGACCGAAGGGCCCGCCGTCGTCGTCGCCAACCACTCGGGCGCCTGGGGGCTCGACGCCTTCGTCCTCCAGAAGATTTTCGCCCGCAGCCTCACGCGGCCCCTGCACGTTCCCGCGGCTCCGCTGGTCTTCCGGTTCCCGGTCCTCGGTCCGTACGCCCGCAAGAAAGGCGCCATTCCCCTCGATCCGACGCTGGGAATGGAACATCTGACCGCCGGGGAACTCGTCGGGGTGTTTCCCGAAGGGCTTTCCGGTCTGGAAAAGCCCTTCCGCAAGCGCTATCAACTCCGGCCGTTCAGTCCCGGATTCGCGGTCACGGCCGTGCGGGCCGGAGCCCCCGTGATCCCGGTGTCCGTCATCGGTGCCGAGGAGGCGTGCCCCCGGGTCGGGGAGATCCCGGCCCTGGCACGCCTCTTCGGCCTCCCCTACTTCCCGATCACCACGCCCTTCCCGCTGCCCGCGAAGTGGCTCGTCACCATCGGCGAGCCGATCCCGGCGCCTCCTCGGCCCGAGTCCTACGCCGCCCGGGCCGCCGCGGCCCGGCTGTTGTGCGCCGAGTCGCAGGCCGCCGTACAGGCCCTGGTGGACCGGGAACGGCGCAGGCGGGACACGCCCTTCTGGTAGTCCGCACGTCAGGCGGCCGACTCGCTCCGGGGGCCGGCCGGGCCCGGCTGGGGGCGGCCCGGCTGGGGGCGGCCCGGCTGGGGGCGGCCCGGCTGGGGGCGGCCCGGCTGGGGGCGGCCCGGGGCCGGCTCAGCCGCCCTCGGCCACCGCCCGCACCTCGGGCCAGACCAGGGTGGTCGACCCCCAAGCCAGCCCGGCCCCGTACGCGGTGAGCGCCACCCGCAGGCCCGGCGACAGCCTCCCGGCGGCGGCCGCCTGGGCCAGCAGTACGGGCACCGAGGCCGCCCCGGCGTTCCCGTACGCCTCGATGTGCGACAGCACCTGCCCGGGTGCCAGGCCCAGCTCGGCCGTGAGCCCGTCCAGGATGCGCTGGTTGGCCTGGTGGGCGACCAGCACGTCCACGTCCTCCAGCCGCCAGCCGGCCCGGTCCACGGCCCGCGTCACGGAGTCGCACATCCCGACCACCGCCTGCTTGCGCACGACGGGCCCGTCCATCCGGAAGTACGGGGAGAACTCCGCTCCCGGATCCGCCAGTTGCCGCTTCCTCGCCCGTGCTCCGCCGCCCGGGATCTCCAGCAGGTCGGCCTGCGCGCCGTCGCTGCCCAGGTCGAAGGGCCCGAACGTCCCGGGGGCGCCGGCCTCGCCCGCGCACAGCACCACCGCGCCCGCCCCGTCGCCGAAAATGGCGGACATCAGCCAGTCCTGGGGATCCAGGAACGCGCTGAAGACGTCCGAGGCGACCAGCAGCACACGGCCGAAGGCGCCGCCGGTGACCATCGAGGTCGCCACGCCCAGGCCGTACAGGAACCCGCTGCACCCCGATGACAGGTCGAACGCCGGTACGGTGCCCAGCCCGAGGCGCGCCGCGACCTCCGGGGCCCCGGCCGGCATCAGCCGGTCCGGGGAGATGGTGGTCAGGACGACCGCGTCGACCGCGGTCACCCCGGCCGCCGTCAGGGCGTGCCGGCCGGCCCGTACCGCCAGGTCGACGGTGGCCTCACCGTCGGCGATGCGCCGGCTCGCCACACCGATGCGCTCGCGGATCCACTCGTCTCCGACGGGCCGCTGTCCGCACAGCTCGGCGTTGGTGAGGGCGCGCGGGGGCACGTACGCGCCGAGCCCGGCGAGGACCGCGGCGCGGCCGCCTGCCGCCATGGGCGCGGGCGCGGGCAAGGATGCCGAAGTGTGCATGGATCAGTCCGTCCCGGTCCGTCAGTCCGTCAGCCGCTTCGCTGCCTGCCGTACGCCGTCGGCGGCCGTCGCGCACCGCTCGGCGTGGCCCAGCAGGATCATGCGGAACCGCTCGCCCTCCTCGTCGGTGTTCCAGCCGCTGTTCCCGGCACAGGCGGCGAGGCTCTCCGCGTGCCGCTCCAGCCGGTCGGCGCTGGCGTGCGCCAGGGCTCCGTACGCGGCCGGCGCGTAGCCGAACGCCGAGACGGGCACCGCCGTCGGCACGGCCACCGTCACCCGCCCGTTGCCCTTCCGGGCGGTGAGGTCCTCCAGGGCCACCACCAGCGTCCGCGGATCGAGCGTGTCCGGCAGCCGGTCCGCGGTGAACCGCGGGGCGATCAGCAGCGGGCGGACCGACTCGGTGACGGCCCGCACGACGTGCTCGGCGACGAGTGCCGCGAAGCGCGTCGCCGCGCACCCGGTCGGGGCCCCGCACAGCGGCGGCATCCCCTCGCTCCCCGCCGCGGCCGACGTGCCCGTCGGCGCCGGGTCCGGGCGGTCCTCACCGTCCAGGCCGCGCAGCCAGCCGGGCACCCGCAGGATCTCGGTCCCGGCCTCGACCGCCAGGTCCTGCCAGACGAAGTCCGCGCGTACGGGGTACACGGCCGCCGCCACCGGCGGCCAGCGGCGCAGGGCTTCGGCCACGGCTGCTTCCGGGGACACGGCGGCGCCCACGGCGAGCAGCGCCAGCGCCTGGAGCACGGTCTCGGCGGCGGCCCGGGACACCAGCGCGAGCGCGTGCGCGACGGCCGGTCCGGCGGCGTCCGGATCGCCCCCCTTGCGCCCGGGGCCCGGGGCCGGGAACCGGCCCGCCAGGGAGGCGGGGTCCGGGTCGGCCAGGTACGGTGCCAGCCGGCGCCACAGGGCCTCGGCCCGGCCCGCGTACGACCGGCCGCCGGCGGCCTCGGTCGCCGCCGCGAGCACCTCGCTGAGCAGCGTGTCCTCGACGGCCGCGGCGCCCGCCACCACGCGCCGGCTCAGCCGCCGCATGCCGCGCTGCCAGTCCTGCCACTCCAGCGTGCCGTCCCCGCGCCGCGCCGCGATCACCCGGTCCACGTCCTCGGCCAGCAGGGCGCCGAGCTCCGCCGCCGGTACGGCCGCGTCACGGGCCAGCGGCACGTGCGGCGACAGGCCGTACCGCTGTCCGCCGGCCGTGAGGCCGACCGCAGGTGCGAGGGCCCCCGCCTCATCCGCCGCCGCGAGCAGACCCGCGGCGTCGGCGGCGGCCAGCGGCAGCAGGAACGGCCCGAAGGGGGTGCTCAGTTGTACCGGACGGCCGGAGCGGGTGCGCCGCAGGAAGGCCAGCAGCCCGCGCGTCACCCCGTCCCGGGTCAGCATGTCCAGCCCGAGGGCGCGGGCCGGGGCGTCCACCCAGGGCAGCCGCTGGGCGACCATCGCCGCACTGAACACGGCGTTCTCCAGGGGCCAGGCGGTGGCGGGACGTCGCGCCGCGGTGGCCGGGCTGTCGGCAGTGGTCATCGGTCGGTCTCCCTTGTGGTCACTTGTCGCGCAGCATGTAGGGCTGGTTGCCGACGACTTCGCCGTCGTACTCGGTGATCAGCTTGTTGACCTGGTCCCGGTAGGGCGTGAACACCCCGCGCAGCGCGTCGGAATAGGCCTGCGGGGCGTGCGACAGCGGGTAGTCGTACGACTCGTCCAGCCAGGCCAGTTCGACCCAGTTCTCGGGGATGTCGTGGGGCGAGGCCGGTCCGCGCCCGTCCAGTCCCGGGATCACGTCGTGCTTGTTGACGAGGCTGATCACCTGGGTGGTGTGGTCGGCGGGCCGCTTGCTGTCGATCGGGGAGCCGATCGCGATCACGTGGCTGACCCGGTAGGTGGCGGAGACCTCCACGTCGGAGGCGAGGTTCATGGCGGTCATCCCGCCCAGGCTGTGCCCGACGATCATGAGATCCGAACCGGTGGGCACCCCGGCCCGGCGGAGCAGCTTCTTCGCCGCGCGCGTGTAGGTCGTGTCGGTGCGCAGCAGTCCGTCGAACGCGCCGACCAGGTCCTGCGGGGTGCTGTTGCTGAGCAGAGCGAAGCTGGTGCCGGGCAGCAGGAGTACGTACCGTACGGCGCCGTCGGTGCACTCGACGCGGCGCAGCAGCACCAGGCCGTGGTTGCCGAGGGCCCCGATGTCGTTGACGTAGCTGACGATGTCGTTGCGGGAGGTGGCGAGCACCTTGGCGAGGATCGGGTCCGGCTCGGTGCGCTCGGCGCGGCCCGGCCCGGGGTTGAGGAACTTGAGGACCGAGCTGGGCAGTCCGAGGACCGGGTCGGTGGTCGGCACGCCGCCCGCGAGCGTCACCCAGGAGAAGTCGTCGTTGACCGGGTTCTCGTCGAGCATGCCGAGCAGGGCCATCAGCTCCATGATCACGGGGGTGACGGTGGTCAGGGCGCGGGTCACGCCGAGCAGCTCGATCAGCGCGTGCATCGCCCGCGCCGCCTCCAGCCGGTTCCCGGCCACCATCGCGTCGGTGAGGCGGCGGGCGGCCGGGGCGTCGAGGTTGGGGTGGTCGATCGCGGCCGCCTTGATCCGCAGGGCGAAGGCGTCCACCGCCATGGCCACCTTGGCGGGCCGACGGTACGTCACGTTCCCGGCCGTTCGGAGGAGTTCGCCGATGACGCCGCCGTTCGCCCCGAACCCGAGCCCGGCGGATCCGGTCAGGGCCCGGGCGCAGGAGACGGCCGTACCGAGGGCCCAGCCGGGGCGCCGCAGCGCCTCCAGCCCGAACCTCCAGCTGAACATCGCGCCGGTCAGCTCCGCGCCGGACTGCTTGGCCGTGAGGGCCGCGTCGGCGAGCAGGACCGAGGCGGCGATGAGGAGTTCGGCGTCGATCCGCTCGGGGTCCGGTTCGGGTGCGGTGGGGGAGGGCACGCGTGCGGCCGGAGCCGCGCTCGCGGCGTCGTTGCCCGCCCCCCTCCGCGCGGGGAGACGCTGAGCCGTTTCGTCGACCACCTGAGGCGCCACTTTCGTACCTCTCATCCCTGTGAACGGCTTCGCAGCCTTGCCTGCCCGCTGTGTGCGGGGGAATCGTGGCATCGAATGTGATCCTTTCCGTGCCGCCGGAGCTCCCTTCGCGCCTCTCGCCCCCGCGCGGAAGCGGCCCCGGACCCCCTCCCGGACCAGTGCCCACGGGCCTTGGCGGATCCGGCGGGCGCCCCGTTCACCCGACGGGGTGGGACGGCCCCGGGAGGATGACCGGGCCCCCTCCCGGTTGACGGACCCCGGTCCGGGCGTCTGCTTGGCATGGACGCGGCGTACAGTCGGCTGCCGACGCCGGGACCCGACCGAGAGCAGGGGCAATGACAGGCACCGCACCGACTTCCACCCTCGCCGGCTGGCGCCGGGCTCCGTTCTCCGCCGAGGGGCTCACGTACGACTGCTTCGAGAAGGGCGAAGGGCCGGGGGTGGTGCTCCTGCCGGAGCTGCCCGGCATCACGCCCGAGGTGCTCGGCCTCGCCGAACACCTGGTGGACGAGGGGTTCACCGTCGTGATGCCCTCGCTGTTCGGTACGCCCGGCAAACCCTTGTCCCTGGCCCGGACGGCGGCGGTCTTCGCCCGCATCTGCGTGTCCGCGGAGTTCCGGGCCTTCGCCACGAACGCCCGCCGGCCCGTCGCCGACTACCTCAGGGCCCTCGCCCGCGACCTGGCCGCGCGTACGCCCGCAGCGGGGGTCGGCGTCATCGGCCTCTGCTTCACGGGCGGTTTCGCCCTGGCCGCGGCGGTGGACGACGTCGTCCTGGCCCCCGTGATGAGCCAGCCGTCGGCCCCGATCGCGCTGACCGCCGCCCGGCGCGCGGACGCCGGTGTCTCCGAGGACGAGCTGCGGCGCGTCGTCGAGCGCACCCGGGACAACGGCCTGTGCGTCATGGGGCTTCGGTTCAGCGAGGACTGGATGGCCCCCGAGGAGCGCTTCGACACCCTGAGCTCCCGGCTCGGCGAGGCCTTCAAGGTCATCCGGCTCAGCTCGGCCCCGGGCAACGTCGACGGCTTCGGCCGGCAGGCCCATGCGGTACTGACCCTGGAGGTACGCGAATCCCCGCAGGACCACCCGGCGCTGAGGGCCCGTACGGAGGTCACCGCGTTCCTGCACGCACGACTGGGCGGCTGACCGGACCGCCCTTCGTCCGGAAATGCGTTCCAGCCGGGATGGCTCACCGGCAACACTTGCACCATGACCGGTCGCGACCTCGACGAACTGCCCGACCCTGATCAGCGGCGGCCCGCGGGGCGGGCGGCAGACCCCGCTCCGCCGCCCGCCGTACAGCCCGGCTACGGCTCCGACTACCGGGCGCCGACGCCCGGTTCCGGCCCCGCTCCGGGGAACCCGTACGCCCAGCCGCTGCCCGCGCCCCCACCGCCTCCGCAGCCCGCGCAGCCCGGTGTTCACGGCCGGCCGGGGCAACAACCGGGCTTCGGCGGCCCGTTGCCGCCGGGGCCGGGCAGGGCGAGCAGGAGCCCGTTCCGGGGCCGGCCCGCCGTGCTGGTCGCGGCGTTGGTCGCGGGCCTGCTGGTGATCGGCGGCGGCGTGTACGCCCTGGTGGGGAACGGCCGCGACGAGGCGCCGGCCGCGGCGGCGGCGGAACCGGCCACGCCGTCCGCCTCCCCCTCGGTCGACAAGGGCGACGGCAAGGGCACGGGCGGCGGCCCGGACGTGTCCGACCTCAACGCCGGGATCAAGCCGGGCGAGGCCCCGGTCTGGCTGAGTGAGAACAGGACCGAGGTACCCGGTTCGGGGACCTCGCAGTACGGCCCGTGGCGGGTGGGCGACGTGGTGGTCCGGGCGATGTTCAAGGAGGTCACCGCCCATGCGGTGACCGATGGCCGGGAGCGGTGGAAGGTCGCGCTGGAGAGTCCGCTGTGCGGAGTCGCGCCGGCCCCGTCCGCGAACGGAAAACTGGTCGTCGGCCTCAAGTCGAGCGACGGCGAGGGCGCCCGCTGTACCCACCTCCAGCAGATCGACCTGACCACGGGCAAGGCGGGCTGGAAGGTCGAGGTGCCGCAGGAGAACTCCTACGACACCGCCGTCGAGTTCAGGCTGGCGATCGCCGGGGACACCGTCGCGGTCGCCCGCTCGGCCGTCGTCAGCGGCTTCTCGGTCACCGACGGCCGAAAGCTCTTCGGTACGTCGAAGACGGGCGCGTGCTATCCGGCGGCCGTCGGCGGCGGCGGTGCCACATTGATCAACGTACGGAACTGCCCCGACCCGAACGACCCGGCGGGCAAGTCCCAGACCATGATCGAGGAGACTGACCCGGCGACGGGCGCTCCCCGGTGGAACCACCTGTACGAGAAGGGCTGGAACCTGGGCCGGATCTACTCGGTGGACCCCCTGGTCGTGGCCGCGTACCACTCCGACCGGAAGGTCTGGAACATCACGGCCTTCACGGCCGAGGGCAAGGTCCGCTCGCAGACCGAGTCCAAGTTCGGGGTCCCCGGCCGGTGCAACGGATGGGGCGACGGCAGCGGTGATCTGCACGGCTGCGTCGGCGCCGTCGTCGACGCCGACACGCTCTACATCGCCGCGGGCAAACCCGGCACGAGCCTCGGCATCGACGCGACGGACGAGGTCGTCGCGGTCGACCTGAACAGCGGGGCCGAGAAGTGGCACGCGGCCGCGCCCAAGGACCGTGCCATGTGGCCGCTGGCCGTCGAGGACGGCAAGCTCCTCGTCTACGTCCAGTCCGGCCCCAGAGCGGCGGGCGCGGTCGCGGCGCTCCCGGTGGCCACCGGCGGCGAACCGCAGATGGTCCTGCCGACCCCGGACGGCACCAAGGGCGCCGAATCCGTCTTCTACCCCAACACGGTGCGCCTGGCCTGGGCGGGCGGACGGCTCTTCCTGCTCAACGGCCGGGTGTACAGCCCCAAGCCGTCGGAGGTCTCCCACGCGATCCTTTCCTTCGGCCGGTAGGAGAGCGGCCGGACCGCCGGGCCAGGGGTCCGGCGGTCCAGGGGTCCGGCGGTCCGGCGGGCTTCCGTGCGCGCCACCCCCGTGCGCGTCAGCCCCGTGCGCTCCGGCCGCCCGCATCGTCCGAGGCGCGGGCGATGCCGTCGAGTTCCTTGGCGATCCATGCCCGCTCGGCGGCCTCGCACGGGGACACGGTCCCCGCGAGCGCGGGTTGCTGACGGGGGCGGGTGTTGTCCACGACCGCCCAGCCCTTGCCGCCGTCGGGGGCGGCCAGTTCGACGAGGCGGTGATCGAGGTGGCCCGTGATCATCACGGCCATCAGGGACAGGTACTCGCACTGGAGGTCGGGGACGAGATCGGTCTCCCCCGGCACTTCGAGGACGGCCTCGCGGCCCTCGGCGAGCAGTGCGCAGGTGGTCTGGACGGCCCGGATGAGCACCTCGAACCGCTCGCCGCTCAGGCGTCCCCGCAGGACTTCGAGGTAGGGCCCCAGGACATCGGCCTCCTCGCCGTCGCCCGAGTCCGCCGCATGGTGCTCGATCATGTTCCCCGCCCTTCCCGGACGGCCGCGTCCCCCCGAAGTGTAGGGAGTGGCTCACACGTCCACGGCGCTCTTCGGCCACCGGCGGACGGCATCTCCGCACCACCTTCAACAGGCGCCACCGTCCACTGAGTTGGCGGGCGGCCGTTCCAACGGTCCGAGGAGTGGCCGGAAGACGCCCATGACGGCCGATCGATCCGGATGATCGCACTCCGAATAGCCGGGACTATGCCGCCCGCATATCCTTGGGGGATATTCCTTGCGTAATAGCAGGGAGAATGCAGCATCTCCGCACTTTCTACATTGACAGTGCCCCGCGCCCTGGGGGTTAATTACTTCACGGGTGGCCTGATGTAGTCGTGTGCGGACGGGTTCTGGTCGGTTCCCGACCGGTTCTTTCCGGCAGTTGCGGAGTGTGCGGCCGTGACGACGCCGCGGCGGTGGGGTGCTCCGAAATCGCACGCGTCATGACGATCGTACATTGAGCGGGTATTGGCGAATCCGACTCTTCCGTGGGGGGATCAATGGCCCGGCTCGACCCATTCCCTGTTCCCGATTTCCACCTTCCGTTCGGGAACTCCAAGCATCCACTGGCCGCGCGGGCCAACACCGAGGCCACGTCATGGGCGTTGGGCCACGAGCTCGTCACCGATGCCGCCGAGCAGTTCACGGCGATCGGCTGCGGACACCTCGCGGGCCGCGTCAGCGGCGATGTGCCGTACGAGACCATCGTGCTGCTCGCCGAGTGGATGGCCTGGTCGTTCGTCCTGGACGATCAGCACGACCACCTCATCAGGACGGGTGAACTTGCCGCCTGGCGGCCCGTCACCGATGCCATCAACCAGTATCTGGCCACGGGCAGGACCTCGCAGCCGTCATCGCGCCGCAATCCACTGGTGGGCGGATTCATCGAGCTGTGCGACCGGATCCTGGACGGCATGTCCGCGGGAACGGCGGCCCGATACCGAACACATGTCCCCCAGATGCTGCACTCATTGGACCAGGAAGCGGGCAATCGCGGTGCCCCCAGGCGCCCTTCGGTGCAGGACTACGTGCTCATGCGCCGGCACAGTTCCCAACTGCTGCCGATGATGGACATGGTGGAGGCCGGACTGGGAATCGACCTGCCGCAGCACGTCCACGACCTCCCCGCTTTCCGGGCGGTCATGGAGAGCGCCGTGGACATCATCTCGTGGGGCAACGACGTGTTCTCGCTGCCGAAGGAGCACGCCTGCGGGGACAACAACAACCTGGTCTCCCTCATCGCCTCCTGGGAAGGACGTTCGCTTCCGGAGGCGGTCCGGTCGGTCGAGGCACGCATCCAAGTCCGCATAGAGGACTACGTGGCGGCGGAGCGACGACTGTTTCAAGTCATCGATGCCCAGGGGGAGATGGACGCCCCCTTGCGCGCGGCGGTCACCCGCTGCGTGCGGAGTTACGAAGACTGGATGATCGGCGCTGATCTGTGGCAGCGTTACGAGTGCACACGGTACAGCGACGAACGGTTCGCGGCCGGGCTGGAGTCTGCGTACACCCGCCCGGACCTCGTCTCGGTGGCATGACAGGGAGTCGACCCATGGCCCGTACGGAACAACTCGGCCCTGCGGTCCACGCACCGGCGGCTCCGGGGCGGTTACCGCTCCTGGGCCACGCCATCCCCCTGTGGCGGCAGCCGATCTCCTTCCTCGAATCGCTGCGCGAGCACGGCGACATCGTGCGGCTCGACATCGGCACCTGGCCCGTCCACGTACTGACGAGCCCGGACCACGTCCACGCCGTACTGGTGCAGCAGGCGCAGAAGTTCGGGCGCGGCCGGATCTTCGACCGACTGCGGCCGATGTTCGGCAACGGCATCGTGACGACGGACGGCGAGTTCCACCGCAAGCAGCGCCGGATGATCCAGCCGGCGTTCCACCGGAGCCACATCGCCGAGTACGCCGAGGTGATGAGCCGGGCGGCGGAGGAGATGACGGCGTCGTGGACGGCGGGCCGGGAGATCTCCATGGTCACCGAGGCGCGGCGGTACGCGCTGTCCTCGGTGGCCGAGATGATCTTCTCGGGGGACCTGAGCCGGCCCGCCATCGCCGAGGTGCACCGCTCGCTGCCGATCGTCCTGGAGGGAATGCTGCTGCGGGCGGTCATGCCCAAATCCCTGGACCGGCTGCCCATCCCGCTGAACAGGCGCTTCGACGCGGCGGCCGCCCGCCTGCGCGGGATCATCGACCAGGTGATCGCGCAGTACGGAGCCGAGGGGACCGGGGCGGGGGACCGCCACGACCTCCTGTCCCTGCTGCTGTCGAGCGTCGACCCGGAGACGGGCACGACGATGAGCCCCGAGCAGGTGCGGGACGAGGTCATCGCCATCCTGTTCTCCGGTACGGAGACCTCGGCGACCACCCTGTCCTGGGTGTTCCACGAGGTCGGCCGCCACCCCGAGGTGGAGAAGCGCCTCCACGACGAGGTCGACGCGGTGGTGGGCAACCGCCGCGTCCGCCCGTCCGACATCGCGCAACTGCCGTACGCGAACCACGTGTTCCAGGAGGCCCTGCGCCTCCACTCGCCGCTGCTGTTCACCCGGCGGGCGCTGGTCCCGCTCACACTGGGCGGGGTCTCGATCCCGGCCGGCGCCGAACTGGCCTACAGTCCCTACGCGTTGCACCGCGATCCCGCGCTGTTCCGCGATCCCACGGCGTTCGATCCGGACCGCTGGGAGGAGAACGCGGACGAGCAGCCGCGCGCGCACCGGTACATCCCGTTCAGCGCCGGCCAGCACAAGTGCATCGGGGACACGTTCGCCGTGGCGGAGATCCTGACCGCCGTCGCGACGGTGGCCTCGCGGTGGCGGCTGGTACCCGCTCCGGGAGTGACGGTACGGGAACTCCCGGCGGGGATGCCCCAGCCCAGCGAGCTTCCGATGATCCCCGTTTCACGCCATTGACGGAATATGATCGATTGCGCTCGTTTCAAAGCGAGTTCGTCGATCACCCGTCGTCACGACCCGCGTAAAGCCAGCAGAGGATACAGCGTTGTCCCCTTACGGGTGACGTGATCCCGCAATAATGTGCTTAAGCAGCAACTTCTCGTCCCCAGGGTCGTACACTCGGCCGCACGCGCTGGAGGGGGCAAGAATGTCACATGTCACGGAACCGCGAGGGTGGGCGACCCAGCCGCTGCTCGAACGGGAATCCGAGATTCGCGCGATCCACCGCGCGGTGGACGAGCTGTGCGGCACCGCGGAGGACGGTCCCACCGCACGCCGCGGGGGCGTCCTGACCTTCGCGGGATCGGGCGGCATCGGCAAGACCACCCTGTTGGTCGAGGCCCGTCGGCACGCGGCCGAGCGATCGTGCACCGTACTGTTCGCCCGCGGCGGCGAGCAGGAGAAACAGGTTCCGTTCCACGTGATGCGGCAGCTCATCCAGCCGGCCTTCGCCGCCATGAGCGAGGACGAACGGCGTGACGTCCTCGGCACCTGGTACAGCATCGTCGCCCCGGCACTCGGGCTCACCGCCGCACCGGAAGGTCCGACGGCACCCGACCCGCAGGGCGTGCGCGACGGCCTGGACTGGGTCGTCACCCACCTGACGGTACGCAGCGCCCCCGTCGTCCTGATCCTCGACGACGCGCACTGGGCGGACGCCGAGTCCCTGGCCTGGCTGACCGCGTTCGCGGCGCGGGCCGAGGAACTCGCCATGCTGATCATGGTGGCCTGCCGGCCTGACGAGATCCCCGCCGGCGCCGGCGCGCTGCGCGCCCTCATGGGCCGGCAGGGGACCCGTCCGCACGAGCTCGCTCCCCTCACCACGACCGCGGTGGCCCGCATAGTGCGGGACGCCCTCGGCCAGAGCGCGGACGACGTGTTCTGCCGCGAGTGCTGGGCGATCACCGGCGGAAACCCCTTCGAGGTCGTCGAACTGGCCATGAAGGGCCGCGACCGTGAGCTGAAGCCGCACCAGGGCAGCATCCCCGAGCTGCGCGACCTGGCCTCCGCCGTCAAGGGCAGCGGTCTGATCGACCGTCTCGAACAGCTCGGTCCGTCCATCGTCCGGCTCGCCTGGGCCGCGGCGGTGCTCGGCACGGCCGTCCCGACCGGCATCGTCGGAAGCGTGGCGGCCCTCGGTGACGCCCAGGTCGCCGACGCCATCAACCAGCTGCGGGCCGCGCGCATCCTGACCGTCCTCACGGGCCTGCGCCGCAAGGAGGTCGTCGAGTTCTTCCATCCGCTCGTCGCCACCGCCGTGTACCGGTCGATTCCGCCCGGTGTGCGCGTCGCGATGCACGGCATGGCCGCGCAGGCCCTGGTCGACGACGGGCAGGGAGCCGCGGCCGCCGCCCGTCACCTGCTCGAGATGCACCCCGACGGCGACCCCTGGGTCGTGCAGCAGCTGCGCCAGGCCGCGCGCGACAGCTTCTCCGCGGGAGCGCCCGACGCCGCACGCCGCTATCTGGCCCGTGCTCTGCGCGAACCTCCGGACGCGGAGGACCGGGCCGAGGTGCTGTTCGAGCTCGGCTCCGCGAACCTCCTGCACGATCCCGCGACCACCATCAACCAGCTCAGGGCCGCGCTGGAGGAGCCCAAGGCCGAACAGGGCCTGCGGGAGGCGATCACGTACCGGCTGGCCCAGGCCCTCGCCCACACGGGTCAGCTGGCGGAGGCCTCCGGACTGCTCCAGGAGGAGGCCAAGCAGGCCAGCAGCTCCCGTACCCGGCTGCGGATGCAGGCCGAGCAGTTCAAGTGGAACTCGGTCCGGGTCGACGAGGAGAACTCGCCCGCCCGCTCCCGGCTCCTGGCCCAGTTCGCCAAGCGGATCACCGGCCGCGGTCTGGCCGAGCGGCACATCCTCGGTCTGCGGGCCTGGGACGCCGCCATGCGCGGCGAGCCCGCCACCACGGCGCTGGAGTACGCGGAACAGGCACTGGACGGCGGGATGAGCTGGACCGACCAGGACTTCGGGTTCGAGGTGCCGTCGGTCATCGCGGTCACGCTGATGTACTGCGACCAGCCGGGCCGCGCCGAGGACCTGTTCAACACGGGCATCGTCGAGTTCGAGGCGAAGGGCTGGCGCGGCGCGCACCTGTCGTTCGTGTACACCCTGCTCGGGTACGTCCGCTACCGGCGCGGGCGGCTCGCCGAGGCGGAGGACTTCGTACGCAACGGCCTGCAGATCGCCGACCGTGTCGGCCAGGGGATCCCGGCGCAGTGGTACGCGATCGGAACGCTCATCGAGACACTGCTCGCCCGCGGGAACACCGAGGAGGCCCAGCGGGTCGCCCACACCTACAAGCTGGGCGAGGGCTTCCCGAACGCCGTCGTCTATCCCGACCCGCAGGCCGTGTGGGGCAAACTGCTGCTGGCCCAGGACCGGACCGACGAGGCGCTGCGGCACCTGGCGGCGGCCGGCAAGCGGCTGGATCTGCGCGGCACGCGCAATCCGTCGTGGAGTCCGTGGCAACTGGACCTGGCGCTGGCGCAGCTCTCCCGCGCGCCCGAGCAGGCACGTGCCACGGCGGCCGAAGCGGTGGCCCGGGCGCGGGCGTTCGGTACGTCCAGCGTGATCGGCCACGCCCTGCGCGTGTCGGCGGCGGTCACGGACCCCGCGCAGGCGGCCGTCCTGCTGCAGGAGGCGGTGGGTCACCTCGAACAGTCCCCGGCCGCCTGCGAGCTCGCCCACGCGCTCGTCGATCACGGCACGGCCCTGCACATCCTCGGTGACCCGCACCGGGCGGCGCAGCAGCTCTACCGGGGCATGGAGACCGCCGCGGCCTGCGGCGCCGACGGCCTCGCACGCCGAGCCCGCTCCCAGCTGGTGTCGGCCGGCCTGCGCCCCCGTCGGCTGCACACCTTCGAACAGGACACGTTGACCGTGGCCGAGAGCGCGGCGGCCGAGCACGCCGCGCTGGGCCTCGACAACACGGCGATCGCGGCGAAGATGCACAGCAACCCCCAGGCGGTCTCCGAACTCCTGTCGGCGGTCTTCACCAAGCTGGGCACCGACCGGCTCGGCCTCCGCAGAGCCCTGGGGACCTGACGGCCTGGCCGAAACCGGTCGCTGGGGAAGTCGTCACTGGCGTCGCCCGCACACCCCTGCATTAGCGTGAACGGACATGCGAACGCATGCCGACGGGGGTGTGATGGCGACGCAGTCTGTGGGGAGCGATGTCCGGCGCGGGGGGCCTCCCGAGGCCACCCGCCTGAGTACCTCGAAGGGGACCCGGCCGGCGGTCGTCGCCCTGGGCGCACTGACGGCCGTGGCGCTCGCGCTCTGTGCGTTCGGAGCCGCTCGGAGCGCCGGCACTCCGGTGCAGCGGGCCGTACTGGGGGCCGGCGCGGTCGTGTGGGCCGTGGTGCTCGTGCCGCTGCTCGTGCGGGCGTTGTCGCCGGAGGTCCTCACCGTGGGGCCCGACGGGGTCGAACTGCGGCGCGGGCGGCGCCGGGTGCGGCTCGCGTGGGACGACGTGGAGGCGCTGTTCCTGCTGCCCTCGCGGAAGACCGGCCCGGCCGCCCCAGGGGCTTCCCCCGTCGGCGTCTCCGCCACGGCGGTCGCGGCCGCGGCCTTTCAGGGGCGACTCGTGATCCGGCCGCGTGCGGGCAGTCCGGCAGGGCTCGCGCTGCGCGGTTCGCCGAAGTGGGACCGGCACTGGCAGGCCGTCGCCTTCGACCTCCGGCACGTGGAGGTGGGGAGTTCGGCGCAGGCGCCGTCGCGCATGGAGCAGCTCTTCCTTCCGTACGCGGGCGACCGCTGGCGCGGGTCCGCCGCGCTCCCCTTCGACCGGACCGGTGGAGTGACCGTACCGGGTCGGCTGCTGTCCTGGCCCGCCGTCCTCGTGCTGAGGGTGCGGTGGCTGGTGATCCTCGTCGCCATGCTCGCCGCGGGCGCGGGGTCGGCGGGCCACGGAGTCGGGTTCCCGGCGCGGGCCGCCGCCGCGGCCGCGGGGATCGCCTTCGCCGTGTCGGGTACGGGGTGGCTGGCCCGGCGTCTGTGCCGGAGCTGTCGGCTGCGGCTCGACGGGGAAGGGCTGCGACTCGCCGTGGGCGGCGCCGAACGCCTGTTGAACTGGGGCGAGTTGAGTGAGGTCAGGATCGGAGCTGCCCTGACCCGGCGCGGCGGATCCACGGGATCGGCCACCGCGGTGCTGGCCCGGCCGGCGCCCCACGCCGCACCGCCCGCACCGCTGCCGGGCCGGGTCTTCCCCGTAGGGACCGATCCGCGGCTCGTCGAGATCGTGCCGCTGCACTCCCCCGGCCTCCAGTACTGGCACGGACTCGACGTGTTCCCGGAGCAGTTGGCCTCGGCGCTCGACCGGGTCCGGTCCGACGCGGGCGGTGGCGCCGCGCACGGTGGACCGGTGTCCCCCGCCGCCACGGGAGAGACGCTCACCCTGTACGTCTCGCCCACCGCGCCGGGCGCCCACCGCACCATCGCCTCCGCCCTGAGGGTCGAGGCGGGAGCCCGGCGGGTACGCGTCGTGATCGAACCCGGCACCTACCCGGAGGCCCTCCAGGCGTCGGGCACCGTCGAACTGTCCGCCGCCCAGGGCGGGCACACCGTGGTGATCGACGTGCCGGCCGGGACGGCGGGCGCCGCGGCCGTCGACTGCTCCGGGCACGTCACCCTGACCGGGCTGCGCATCGTCGGTCGTACGGCCGCCGCCGTACGGGCGGCCGGCCGGCTGCGGCTGGCCGGCTGCGCCGTCGAAGGGTGGGCCGAGGACGCCGTACAGGCAGTGAGCGGGGCCGAGTTGACCGTGGAGGACTGCGAGATCCGCATCGGTCGCACCTCGCTCGCCGGGGCCCGCGCCACCGTCCGCCGCAGCCGGTTCCACGAGGCGAAGGCCGACGCGATCGCCCTGACCGAGGGGGCACGCGCCGAACTCCGTGACTGCCGGGTGTCCGATGCCCGGGGCGCGGCCGTGAGCGTCATCGCGTCGTCCGCCGTCATCGAGGACTGTGAGCTGTACGGCGCCGGCAGCCACGCGGTGCTCGCCCGCGAGCACGCGGAGGTCGACTTGGCACGCTGCCAGATCCGCGACATCGCGTCGACGGCCCTTTCGTACGTCGATCAGGCCCGCGGAACCGTCGAGGACACCACCGTCTCCGGTGCCAAGCACGGGATGTACGTGGCCCGCGGCGCCGATCCCACCGTGCGCCGGGTCCGGTTCCGCGACTGCCGCGTCACGGGGATGAGCGTGGGTGAGCAGGGGCGCGGCCGGTTCGTCGGCTGTTCGTGGGAGGAATCCGGGGACACCGGCATCAGCGTGTCGGGCGGCGGCGCTCCCGTCATGGACGACTGCGTGGTCCGGGGCGGGAGGCTCGGGCTGCTCACGGAGAAGGCGCAGGGCCGGTTCACCGGGCTGCGGATCAGCGACCAGAGCACGACCGCGATCCTGATCCGCGAGGAATCGACGGCCGAGCTGAGCGACGTACACCTGGAGAGGTGCGACGACGGACTGGTGCTCCGGGGCGACGCGGTCTCCGTCACCCTCGCCGGGGCGAGCATCGCCGACCTGGCCGCCTCCGGAATCTGCCTGGAGGGCAAGGCGCAGCTGCGGGCGGAGCGGTGCACCATCGAACGGGCCGCCCTGTTCGGTTTCAACTGCCGGGACAACACCAGTCTTTCGGCGCAGGACTGTGTCGTGACCGGCGCCGGGGAGGCCGGTGTCCTGGTGGTGTCGAACGCCACCGTGGACGCCGAGCGGCTCACGGTCATCGATTCGGCCAAATGCGCCGTCATCGCGAACGGCAACAGCCGGGTGACCGTCACCCATGCCGTACTGAGCGGGGGCGAGCAGGACGGCATCCGGCTCGCGGAGTCGGTCATCGGCCGGTTCGAGGACTGCGAGGTGACCGGTTTCCGCGGCGCGGCCGTCTCCGGGAACGACCGCGTCCCCCTCGTCGACGTCCGCACGGGCGCCACCGACGCGGACATCGAACGGCCCGAAGCGGGCCCGCTCGCCGCGCTCCACGCCATGATCGGCCTCGAAGCGGCCAAACAGCAGGTCAGCGTCCAGGTGGACCTGATCCGCCTGGCCAAGTGGCGCAAGGAGGCCGGTCTGCCCGCGCCGCCCCTCGCCCACCACCTCGTCTTCTCCGGTCCGCCCGGCACGGGCAAGACGACCGTGGCCCGCCTGTACGGACAACTGCTGGCCGCGCTCGGCGCGTTGAAGAAGGGACATCTCGTCGAGGTGGCCCGCGGCGATCTGGTCGGCGAATACCTCGGGCAGACCACGCAGAAGACGAATCGCGTCTTCGAACGGGCCCGGGGAGGCGTCCTGTTCATCGACGAGGCGTACAGCCTGTCGAGGCGCTTCGGTGCCGGGTCGGACTTCGGCCAGGAGGCCATCGACGTACTCACCAAACTCATGGAGGACCAGCGCGAGGAGATCGTGGTGATCGCAGCCGGCTACACCGAGGAGATGCGGACGTTCCTGAACTCCAACCCGGGTCTGCGCTCGCGGTTCTCGCGGACCATCGAGTTCGTCGCATACGAGCCCGAAGAGCTGACCCGGATGGTCGCGATGCAGGCCCGCTCCCTGGCGTACGAACTCGCCCCCGGCACCGACGGAGTGCTCACGGAACGCTTCGAGCGGCGAGCGCGGCGCGGCGACCCGGCCAACGGACGCGACGCGCGGACCTTGTTCGAGGGCATGGTCGAACGGCAGGCGGGGCGCCTGGCCGCGCACGAGCGGCCGACGCGCGAGGAGCTCGTCCTGCTGCTCGCGGACGACATTCCGGTCGAGCGGTAGCACCCGGAGCCGAGGCGAAAGGCGCACAGGCATGACGGTGGAGGACTTGGCGAACGGGATCCTCGCCCACATCCCTCAGGAGTCCCACGACCCGGAGGCAATGAGCTGGTTCCTGTCCGACGAGGCCGCGGAAGCCGCCGAGGAGTTGCGCCGGGCCGCCGTGCTGCCGGACGGCAGTGTCCTGCTGATCGCGGTCCACGCCTTCGCGTGGCACAGCTTCTGCCGCTACCTCGCCGGCGGGGAGACGGATCCTGCGGCTCTGGGCCGCGCCGTGCTCTGCTTCCACGACGTGTACCGGGCCGATCCCGAGAGCGTCCCGGACCCGCTGAGGCAGGTCCTCGCGGTCCTCGTGGGCGAGCCCGCGGGGGCGGACACCGATCCGGGCGACATGTACCTGACCGGCGCCGCGGTGATCACCCTCTACCAGCAGGAGCGCAATCCCGTCCAGCTCCAGGTGGGCGGCATCCTGCTGCGCCACGCGGTCGACGCCTTCCCCGCGGGCGGCATCGAACAGGGCACCGCTCTGTCCGATTTCGGTCTCGTGCTCCTGTACGCGTTCCGGGAAGGCGCGGGCCGGGAGCTGCTGGCCGATGCTGTGCGGCACAGCCGCGCCGCGGTGGCCGCCGCGCCCGGCGACCGGGCCGAACAGGCACGCCGGCACGGCAACCTGGGGTTCGTCCTCAGGGCCTGGGCGGAGGCGACGGACGCGCCGGCGGCCGCGCGGGAGAGCGTGGCCGAGCTGCGGCTGGCGACCCGCACCAGCGCGCCGGAGGACCCGCACCACGTATGGCACCTCGCCGCGCTGGGCGCCGCCCTCGCCGCGGCGGCGGTCGCGCTCGTCGAGCCCGCGCTGCTGTCCGAGGGTGTCGGGCTCCTGCGGCGCGCGGTGGCGGCCGCGGCCGGATCCGGACAGCCGGCGGCCGCGTACCTCTCCGACCTGGGAACGGCACTGGTCTCCCTCTCGCTCGCGCCACCGGGGCCGGCGGACCGGCCCCGGCCGCCGGCCGAGCGCACCGCCCTCTTCGAGGAGGGGGTCGACGCCCTGCGCCAGGCGTCCGCCGCGGCCCTGAACCCCATCGAACGGGCCGTGTACCTCGGCAGCCTCGCCCTCGTGCTCAACGGCCGCAACGTGAACACGGGGGATCCCGAGGCCCTCGACAGCGCGCACACCGCCGCGCGCGAGGCCCTGGCGGCCGCCCCTCCCGGACATCCCGCGCACACCCAGGCCCAGTACGTGCTGAGCCAGGTCCTGCGCTCGCGCTACGTCGAGCGGGGCCGCCTCGAGGACCTGGAGTCCGCGGTCGACTGCGCCCGGCACGCGCTGGAGGCGACCGCCCCCGACTCCCCACTGCACGTCACCCGCACCGTGGACCTCGCCGACCTGCTGCGTTTGCACGCCCATGCCGTAGGCGCCCCCGAGGCGCTCGCGGAACCGCTCGCCATGCTGCGCGCCCTGGCCGCCGCCACGCCGCCCGGCGCGCCGCAGCGGGCCGAGGTGCTGCTGAAGCTGGCCCGGGCGCTCGCGGCGGTGGGGCACGGCACGGATGCGGCCGCGGAGGCCGCCACCGACGAGGCGGTACGGGTGTTCCGGGAGTGCCTCACCCTGCCGGACGAGAGCACCGGCTACCGGGCCGCGGTGCGGTTCGCCCTCGGTGACGTGATGGCCCGGCGCGGGCAGTGGACGGAGGGCACCTCCTTGATGCGGCAGGCGGTCGACCTGCTCGACGCCGGCGATCCGCGCCGCTCGGAGTACCTGTCCGACTTCGCCGGCGTGCACATGGACCGCGCCCGCGCGCAGAACGATCCGGCCGAGTACTCCGAGGCGGTGCGCCTCCTGCGCCAGGCGGTCGCCTCGGCCCCGGAGGGTGACGCGAGCCAGGAGGCGGTGAGCCGCTCCAACCTCGGCGTCGCCCTCGTGAGGCTCGCCTCCCTGACCGTCGACGAGGAACTGCTGGCCGAAGGGGTGCAAGCACACCGGGACGCCGTCGCCGTGAGCCCGCCGGACGACCACTTCCGGCCGCACCGGCTCGGCAACCTGGGGGACGCCCTGCAACAGCTCGCACAGTTCCGCTCCGACGCCGCCCTCATCGTGGAGGCCGTGGAGGTGCTGCGGGAGGCGGCCCGGGCCGGGGCGCCCACCGTGCCCAGCAGCGCCGCGAGCTACAGCCGCCTCGGCAACGCGCTGCGCTCGCTCACCCGCTTCACCGGGGACGGCGCTCCCCTCGAAGAGGCCGTCGTATGGCACCGCAAAGCCGTCGCCGCGTTGTCCGGAGCGGACGGGAACGGGAGCGGAAGGGGCGCGTACGGCACGGGCGACGGGGCCCTCAGCCTCCCGAACGCCTTGCTGGGGCTGGCGAACGTCCTCGGTGAACGCTTCCGCCTCACGCAGGACCAGGCGGTCCGCGAGGAGGCCCTGGAGTCCTACCGGGCAGCCCTGGCGGCGGCGCCGCGGGTCTCCGGCGATCGCCATGCCGTGCTCAGCAGTTACGGCCACGTGCTCTGGGACTCCGCCGTCGACGCCGGCGACGAGGCTCTCATGGACGCCGCGATCGGCACCCTGCGCGAGTCCGTCGCCGCCGCGCCCGCACGCCACGCGCAGCTCGGCATGGTGCTCACGAACCTGGGTTCCGCGCTGATGCAGCGGGCCAGGATCACCGGGGACCGCGTCTGGCTCGCCGAGGCCGTGACCGTACTGCGCCGCGCGGTGGACGAGAGCCCGCCGCGCGTCTTCGAGCGCGCCGGGCTGCTCTCCAACCTCGCCGAGGCGCTGCGCGCCTGGTACGGGGTCACGGAGGACCGGGCCGCGGCCCAGGAGGCGGTCGCGCTGCTGCGGGAGGCGAGCACGCTGGAGCACGGTGAACGGCACGGCCCGGACCTGGCCCGCGTCAACCTCGGCATCGTCATGCACGACCTCGCCCTGGAGCCGGGACCGGACGGGGAACGGGACCCGGGCGCCCTCGCCGCGTCGTGGGAGGCCCTGGAGGAGGCCGTCGCCCGCCTCGGCGATCGCGACCCGCTGCGGCCCCTCGCCCTGGCGAATCTGGCCGGCGCCGCCGTGGAGTTCGCGGAGCAGGCCGACGAGGACTCCGGACCGGCCGTCCGCGCGGCGCTGGAACGCGCGGTGTCCGCCGCCCGAGAGGTGCTCGACCTCACGCCCGAGGGCCATCGCGACCAGGCCCGTACCCAGTGGGTCCTGGCCCGGGCACAGTGGCGGCGCGCCCGGCTCGGCGAGAGCGTCGATCTGGCCGAGGCGTCCCGGCTGGCCCGGCAGTCCGCACGGAACGAGGCCGCATCGCTTCCCGTGCGGGTGCTCGCCGCCCGGGCCTGGGGCGATGCGGCGGCCGGCGCGGGCCGGGACGCCGAGGCCCGTGCCGGATACGCGTACGCCGTCGACCTGCTGCCCCGGCTCACGCCGCGCACCCTCGGGCGCGCCGACCAGGCGGCCCGGCTCGGCGCCGGTCTGGGCCTGGCCTGCGACGCCGCGGCCATGGCGCTGCGCGTGGGCGATCCGGAGTCGGCCCTCACCCTCCTCGAGCAGGGGCGCGGGGTGCTGCTCGCCCAGGGTGTGGAGATGCGCGGTGACCTCTCCCGGCTGCGCGCGGCGTCTGCGGAGCTGGCCGCCGAGTTCGAGCGGATCCGGGACGCGCTGAGCGCCGATCCGGCGCCCGCTGCGGTCATCCGCACCGACCTCGCGTCCCCGGCCGCACCGGTCACCGGGCAGGAGGCCGGTCTCCTCGCCGAGTCACGGTACGCCCTGGCGCGGAGCTGGGACGAGCTGCTGGTCCGGATCCGGGAACTGCCGGGGATGGACGACTTCCTGCGACCGCCGCGGGTCTCGGACCTGATCGCCGCGGCGTCCGCCGGACCGGTCGTCGTGGTGAACGTCAGCCAGTACCGCTCCGACGCCCTCGTCGTCACCGCCGGCGGCGGCGTCGAGGTGGTCCCGCTCCCGGCCGTCACCCCGGACGCCGTCCTGGCCCACGCCGCCGCCTTCGCCGCGGGGGTCGACGCGGCGTACGGAGACCTGGGCACCGAGGAGGCCGTGAGCGCCATGCGGATGCTCTCCGACACCCTGGAGTGGCTGTGGGACTCCGTCGCCGCGCCGGTCCTCGACCGGCTCGGGCTGCGTACGGTCCCGATCGACGGCGAACCGTGGACGCGGCTGTGGTGGTGTCCCACGGGCTGGCTGTCGTTCCTGCCGCTGCACGCCGCGGGGCGCCGGGAGGCCCGCTCCGCCGAGAACGTGATGGACCGTGTCATCTCCTCGTACACGCCGACCCTGCGCGCGCTCGTCCGTGCCCGTCAGGCCTCCGGCACGGCTCCCGGGCCGCGGTCCGCCCCCGCACCGCTGGTGGTCGCGCTCGCCGAGACGCCCGGCGCCGCGCCCCTGCCCGGGGCCTCGCGGGAGGCGCGGCTGCTGCGGGAGCTGTTCCCGGCGGGGGTCGAGCTCGCGGGGGCCGAGGCGACCGTCGACGCGGTCCGGCGGGCGCTGCCCGACCACCCGTGGGTGCACTTCAGCTGTCACGGCGTCAGCGACCCGATGTCCCCCTTCGAGAGCGGTCTGATCCTCCACGACGGGCGGCTCACCGCGGCCGACGTCGCGGCGCGGCACCCGAGCACGGCGGTCCTCGCGGTCCTGTCGGCGTGTTCCACGTCCCAGGGCGGGTTCCTGCTGCCCGACGAGGCGGTGCACCTGTCGGCGTCGTTCCAACTGGCCGGATATCCCCATGTGGTGGGGACGCTCTGGCCGGTCTCCGACAAGCTGGCGACCCGGCTGGCGGAGGAGTTCTACACGGCGCTCGCCGACGACATCGCCCACGGCCGCCCCATCGACCCGGCGGCGGCCCTGCACCGGCCGGTCCGGGCCCTGCGCGGGCGCCTCGCCCGCGCCCCGCACCTGTGGGCCGCGCACATCCACGCGGGTGCCTGACCCGCCGCCGTGTCAGCCGGCGGGCGGCTCGGCGGGCGGGGCCGGCTCGGCCTGCGCGGTGCCCGATCCCGACTGGGGCAGGTCCTCCGGTTCGGCCGTGTCTCCGGTCGGCCGGTAGACCCGGCGATCGGAGAACTCCTCCAGCAGGGCTTCCAGTTCCTCGTCGGACGCCCCGTCACGATGCGGTGTCATGTACGGCTTCCCCTTCGTCGGTGGGTGTCTGCGGCTGGTGCGGTCCGGGCGGCAGCAGGACCTCCAGTACGTCGATGTCGGCGGCCCGGAGGTAGACCCCGCCGGTGTCGGGCACCCGGCCGAGGAACCGGCCGTCGGGTGCCATCCGGTACTGGGACTGCAGGTAGAGGTCCCCCTGCTGGGGGAAGGCGGACACGGCCGACTGCGGGCCCAGCCAACCGCCCACCCACAGCCCGCTCTTGAGGCGGGCCCGGACGAAGCACGACCCGCGGTCGCGGAACAGCGCGTCCCAGGCCGTCGGCGTCGGCTCGTACCGGGCCCTCCTGCGCCGCCTCCCCCACGCGGCCTCCGCCCAGGCGATGCCCGAGGGCACCACGACCACCAGGAGCAGCGCGGCGAGCCCCGCCTGCCGGGGGCGCCGCATCACCCCGGCGAGCGGCCCGGCTCCGTCACCGGCGAGCAGGGCGACCAGCCAGGGCCCGGCGGCGACCGCGTACACGGTGTCGAGCAGGGCCCCGGCCGCGATCGCGCGCACGATGCGGTTCTGCGGTTCCTGTTCCGCCGCGACGGCGCCGCGCAGGTGCTCCCGGACCGCCTGGTAGAAGACCCCGGGCAGCACCAGGATCAGCAGAATGGTGAGCTGCTGCACCGTCCCCGGAACCATGGCTCCCGCTCCTCCCCGCCCGGCCCGCGCGGGCGTGCCGACTCCGTGATCACACGGTACGCCGGCGAACCGCGCGGGGGATCGGGATCCGGCCGGGCGAGGGAGGGATCACAGTCCGCTCAGCGGTGGGTGAAGTCCGCGGCGCGCTTGTCCACGAAGGCGCTCATGCCCTCCTTCTGGTCGGCCGTGGCGAACACCGCGTGGAACAGGCGGCGTTCGAAGCGGACGCCCTCGGCGAGGGTGGTCTCGAAGGCCCGGTTCACGGCCTCCTTGGCCATCATGGCGACGGGGGCGGACATGGCGGCCACCGTTTCGGCGACCGTGAGGGCCTCGGCGAGCAGCTCGTCCGCCGGGACGATGCGGGAGACCAGGCCGGCCCGTTCCGCCTCGGCGGCGTCCATGGTCCGTCCGGTCAGGCAGAGTTCCATCGCCTTGGCCTTCCCGACGGCCCGGGTCAGCCGCTGGGAGCCGCCGATGCCCGGGATGACGCCGAGCTTGATCTCGGGCTGCCCGAAGACGGCGGTGTCGGCGGCCAGCAGGATGTCGCAGAGCATGGCCAGCTCGCAGCCGCCGCCGAGGGCGTAGCCGGAGACGGCCGCCACGGTGGGGGTGCGCAGGTTCCCCAGGCGGTCCCAGGCCGTGAACCAGTCGCTGAGGTACATGTCCATGTACCCCTGCGGCTGCATCTCCTTGATGTCCGCGCCCGCCGCGAAGGCCTTGGCGGAGCCGGTGAGGACGATGCAGCCGATCTCCGGGTCCCGGTCCAGCGCCTCGGTGGCGGCCACGACCTCGTCCATGACCTGGAGGTTGAGGGCGTTGAGGGCCTTCGGGCGGTTGAGGGTGAGGACCGCCGTGCGGCCCTTGCGCTCGACGAGGATCGTCTCGTACGGGGTGCCGGTGTCGGTTTCGGCGGCGGTGTCGGTCATGGGGTTCATCCGTTCTGTGCTGCGGCGGCGCCGCGCAGGGCGTTGACGATGCCGGAGAAGTCCTGGTCGGTTCCGGCGCCTTCGGCGAAGGCGGCGTACATCTCGGCGGCGCGCAGACCGAGTCCGGCGTCGATGCCGCCCGCGCGCAGGGCGTTGGCCGCCAGTGCGAGGTCCTTGGCCATGAGGGGGGCGGCGAATCCGGGGCGGTACTCGCGGTTGGCGGGGCTGGCCGGGACCGGTCCGGGGACGGGGCAGTTGGTGGTGAGCGCCCAGCACTGGCCGGACGCGGTGGAGGCGACGTCGTACAGTGCCTGGTGGGAGAGGCCGAGGCTCTCGCCGAGGACGAAGGCCTCGCTGACGGCGATCATGGAGATGCCGAGGATCATGTTGTTGCAGATCTTCGCGGCCTGCCCGGCGCCCGCGCCTCCGCAGTGCACGGTCTTCTTCCCCATCGCGGACAGCAGGGGTTCGGCCCGGGCGAACTCCGCCGCTCCCCCGCCGGCCATGAAGGTGAGCGTGGCGGCCTCGGCGCCCATGACCCCACCCGACACGGGTGCGTCGAGGGCCCGGTGTCCGGCCGCGGTGGCCGCCTCGTGGGCGGCGCGGGCGTCGGCGACGTCGATGGTGGAGCAGTCGACGAACAGGGTGCCGGGCTTCGCGGCGGCGAGCAGCCCCTCGTCCCGGTAGAGGGCGAGGACATGGCGGCCCGCGGGCAGCATGGTGATCACCACGTCCGCCTCGGCGGCGGCCGCGGGGGCGGATTCCGCGGGCTCCACGCCCGCCGCCCGGGCCCGGGCCACGGAGGCGGGGGCGAGGTCGTATCCGAGCACCCGGTGTCCGGCGGCGGCCAGGTTGGCGGCCATCGGGCCGCCCATGTGGCCGAGGCCGATGAAGGCGATGACGGTGGTCACCAGGGCACCTCCTGAAGGGAGTCGGCGGGGGCGAGCCGCAGTTCGCGGTCCGCTTCGAGCGGGGCGAAGTACCGGGCCACGTCCTCCTCGGCCACCTCGGCGAGGGTGCCGGGAGACCAGCGCGGGCTGCGGTCCTTGTCGATGACCTGCGCGCGGATGCCCTCGACGAGGTCGGCTGAGCCGAGCGCCGCGCACGAGACGCGGTACTCCTGCTCCAGCACCCGTTCCAGCGGCCCGAGCCGGCGGGCACGGCGCAGCGCGGCCAGGGTGACCTTCAGCGCGGTCGGGGACTTGGCCGCCAGGGTGGCGGCCGCCTCTCCGGCCGCGGGTTCGCCGCTGGCGAGGAGGCGGTCCAGGATCTCCTCGACCGTGTCGGCCGCGTAGCAGTGGTCGATCCACTCCTGCCGGGCGGCCAGTTGACCGGGCGGCGCCTCGGCGACGTACGGGGCCAGGGCCTCGTGTACGGGCGCCCCGGCGAGGTCCGTCACCAGCCGGTCCAGCCGTTCGGCCGGTACGAAGTGGTCGGCCAGACCGCAGAGCAGGGCGTCGGCGGCGCCGACGGGTGCGCCCGTCAGGGCGAGGTGGGTGCCCAGCTCCCCGGGGGCCAGCGCGAGGAGGTAGGTGCCGCCGACGTCGGGGATGAAGCCGATGCCCGTCTCGGGCATCGCGACGCGGGAGCGTTCGGTGACGATCCGTACCGTGCCGTGGGCCGAGATCCCGACCCCGCCGCCCATCACGATGCCGTCCATGAGGGCGACGTACGGCTTGGGGTAGCGGGCGATGCGGGCGTTGAGCCGGTACTCGTCGCGCCAGAAGTCCGCCGAGGCCGTGCCGCCCGCGCGGGCGTCCGCGTGGATGGAGCGGATGTCCCCGCCCGCGCAGAGGCCGCGCTCTCCGGCTCCGGAGATCACGACCGTGTGCACGGCGTCGTCGTTCTCCCAGGCGGTCAGCGCCTGTTCGATGCGGAGCACCATGGTGTGGCTGAGGGCGTTGAGGGCGCCCGGCCGGTTCAGGGTCAGGTGGCCGGCGTGGCCTTCGACACGGACCAGGACGTGCCGGTCCTCTTCCACCGCGGCCGCCCTCACAGGTTCTCCGTCAGGGCGCGGGCGACGATGACACGCATGATCTCGTTGGTTCCTTCCAGGATCTGGTGCACCCGGAGATCGCGGACGATCTTCTCGATGCCGTACTCGCTCACATAGCCGTATCCGCCGTGGAGTTGCAGGGCCCGGTCCGCCACGGTGAAGCCCGTGTCGGTCGCGAAGCGCTTGGCCATGGCGCAGAGCTGGGGCGCCTGCGGGTCTCCGCGGTCCAGCGCCTCGGCGGCCGTACGGACCAGGGCGCGGGCGGCGGTCAGTTCGGTGGCCATGTCGGCCAGCCGGAACTGCAGCGCCTGCGCGTCGAGCAGCCGCGCGCCGAACGCCTCCCGGTCGGCGAGGTGGGTGAGGCTGCGGTCGAGGGCGCTCTGCGCGCCGCCGAGGGAGCAGGCGGCGATGCCGAGGCGGCCGCCGTTGAGGCCGTTCATGGCGATGCGGAAGCCGTCCCCTTCGGCGCCGAGCCGCCGGCCGGCGGGGATCCTCACCCCGTCGAGGACGACCTGCCGCGTGGGCTGGGCGTTCCAGCCCATCTTGCGTTCGTTGGGGCCGAACGAGAGCCCGCGGTCGCCGCGTTCGACGACGAAGGCGGAGATGCCGGCCGGGCCGTCCCCACCGGTGCGGGCCATGACGACGTACACGTCGGAGGCGCCGGCGCCGGAGATGAACTGCTTGACGCCGGTCAGTACGTAGTGGCCGTCGCCGTCCCGCTGGGCGCGGGTGCGCAGGGCGGCCGCGTCCGAACCCGCCCCGGGCTCGGTCAGGCAGTAGCTGCCCAGGGTTTCGGCCGCGCAGAGGCCGGGCAGCCAGCGGGCGCGCTGGTCCTGGTCCCCGTACCGGTCGATCATCCAGGCGACCATGTTGTGGATGGAGAGGTAGCCCGCGATGGAGGGACAGCCGGTGGCCAGCACCTCCAGGACGAGGACGCCGTCGGTGCGGCTGAGGCCGGAGCCGCCGGACTCCTCGCGTACGTAGAGCCCGGCGAGGCCGAGGCCGGCCGCGCGGCGCAGTACGTCGACGGGGAAGTGCTTGTCCTGGTCCCAGGTGAGGGAGTGCGGGGCGAGCTGCTCCTGGGCGAAGTCGAGGGTGACCTCGGCCAGGGCGAGCTGGTCCTTGGTGAGCAGGGTCGTGGTCACGGCGTCATCCCATCGTCGGGATGGTGAAGCTCGCGCCCTCCTTGGCCCCGGAGGGCCAGCGCGAGGTGACGGTCTTGGTGCGGGTGTAGAAGCGGATGGCGTCCGGACCGTGCTGACCCAGGTCGCCGAAGCCGGACTTCTTCCAGCCTCCGAAGGTGTGGTAGGCGACGGGGACCGGGATGGGGACGTTGACGCCGACCATGCCGGTGTTGACGCGGCGGGTGAAGTCGCGGGCGGTGTCGCCGTCGCGGGTGAAGATGGCCACGCCGTTTCCGTACGGATGCTCGCTGGGCAGGCGCAGGGCCTCCTCGTAGTCGGCGGCCCGTACGACGCACAGCACCGGGCCGAAGATCTCCTCGCGGTAGATCCGCATCTGCGGGGTCACCCGGTCGAAGAGGGAGGCTCCGGCGAAGAAGCCGTTCTCGTGGCCGGGGAGGGTGAACCCTCGTCCGTCCACGAGGAGTTCGGCGCCCTCGGTGGCGCCGATGCCGACGTGGCGGTTGACCCGGTCGAGGGCTTCCCGGCTGACGAGGGGGCCGAAGTCGGCGTCCGGGTCGTCGGAGGTGCCGATGCGCAGGGCGGAGATGCGCTCCGTCAGCTTGGCCACCAGCGCGTCCGCGGTCTCCTCGCCCACGGGGACGGCGACGGAGATCGCCATGCAGCGCTCGCCGGCCGAGCCGTAGCCGGCGCCGATGAGGGCGTCGGCGGCCTGGTCGAGGTCGGCGTCCGGCATCACGATCATGTGGTTCTTGGCGCCGCCGAAGCACTGGGCGCGCTTGCCGTGGGCGGCGGCGGTGGCGTAGATGTGCGCGGCGATCGGGGTGGAACCCACGAAGCCGAGGGCCTGGACGCGCGGGTCCTCCAGGAGGGTGTCGACGGCCTCCTTGCCGCCGTTGACCACGTTGAGCACGCCCGGCGGCAGCCCGGCCTCCAGGAACAGCTCGGCGAGGCGCAGCGGTACGGAGGGGTCCCGCTCGGAGGGCTTGAGGATGAAGGCGTTTCCGCAGGCGAGGGCTGGTGCGGCCTTCCACAGCGGGATCATCGCGGGGAAGTTGAAGGGGGTGATCCCGGCGACGACCCCGAGCGGGCCGCGCAGCGAGTGCACGTCGATGCCGGAGCCGGCGTTGTCGGTGAACTCGCCCTTGAGGAGGTGCGGAATTCCGGCGGCGAACTCGACTACCTCCAGCCCGCGTTGGAGGTCGCCGTGGGCGTCGGCGACGGTCTTGCCGTGCTCGGCGGACAACAGCCGGGCCAGTGCCTCGCGTTCGCCTTCGACGAGCTGGAGGAAGCGCAGCATGACGCGGGCACGCCGCTGCGGGTTCCACTGGCCCCATTCCGCCTGTGCCTCCTCGGCGTTGGCGATGGCCGCCTCGGTGTCGGCGCGGCCCGCCAGGGGAACGCGGGCCTGGACGGCTCCGGTGTTGGGGTCGTACACGTCGGCGTGGAGACCTGAGGTCCCGGTGGTGTGCTTTCCGCCGATGAAGTGGGTGAGTTCACGGACCATGGGAAGCCTGCTCTCGTCAGGTGGGATCCGAGGAGGGCGCGGCGGGCCGGCGGGGCGGCACCGGTCGTGGTGCGCGCCGCCGCCGGGCGGGCCGCGGGACAGCGAAGGCAGCAGGCGCGGGGCGGGTTGCGGGGGCCGGCGCGGATGCGGGTGCGGAGGGGGATGCGCCTGCGCAAGCTCATGCCTGAGCGGCAAGCGGGTGCAGGCGCGGGTGCGGATGCCTTCGGTGAGCTACGAACGCGCGGTCATGGCCGCGTACTTCGCGAACTCCGCCGGATCACCAGGGCCGTGGTCACGTACCGGTGCCATGCGTGTCTTCTCCATCCTCGTGGACAACACGGAACACCCCACGGCCGGTATCCTGACTCCCGGATCAGCGCGCGCCGTCCGGCCTTCCCGACGGATCTCCCCGTCAGTGGCCTGACCTGCTGGACAACACGCTCCCCGGTCACAGTGGCGGGACCGCGCCGGATTCACACCGGCTTCCCTGCACCGCGGGCTCTGTCACGAACATATAGTTGGACGTCCTAGTAAGTCCACCCCCCTCCACCGGAAGTCCGGCCACCTCCACCGCGTCGGGTGAACGCGGGCCCGATCAGCCGCCTGCCGCGGAGGCAGGCCGTGCGCCGTCCCGGGGGCCCCGGGACCGGACCATCAGGCCGGCGACCAGACCCGCGAGCACCACGCTGCCGGCCGCCCACCACAAGTTGGCGGTCTGGGCGCGCAACAGCTCCTTCTCGATCATCCGAGGCATCACCGACCCGGCGCCCAGGCGGCCCACCCGGCCGGAAAGCACGGTGTCGAACACTGCCGCGCCGATCGCCGTGCCCAGTGCCTGGGCCGTGAAGAGGGCCGCCGCGGCTCTCCCGGAATGCTCCGCCGCGACCGCGCCGGTCACGGTGGCGAAGATCGGGACGAACGCCACGCCGATACCGAGGCCGACGAGGAGCATGCCGGGCAGCACCCCGGTCGCGTACGAACCCTCGAACCTCAGGCCGGTCAGCAGGAACAGCCCGACCGCCGTGAGCGCCAGGCCCGCCAGGATCGGGACGCGGGGCGCGACGCGGGGCAGCAGTCGGGCGGAGACCTGGGTGGAGCCGACCACGATCGCGGCGACCAGGGGGAGGAAGTCCTCTCCGGCCGTGGCCGGGTCGTAGCCCAGGACGACCTGGAGGTAGTAGCCCACGACCGGGTACAGGGCGAAGGTGCCGACCCCGGCCAGGAGCACGGCGAGGAGACCGCCCGCGCGGTTCGGGTCCGTGAAGACGTACGCCGGGAGGAGCGGGTTCGATGCCGCGGACTGCCGCCACAGGAAACCGGCGAGCAGGAGGACGCCCCCCACGAGCAGGACCAGGACCAGGGGGGTGGCCCAGCCGCGCGGCTGGGCCTCGCCGAGTCCGTACATCAGGGCGGTGACCCCGCCGGAGCCGAGCAGCACGCCCGGTACGTCGAAGTGGCCGGCGGTGCGGCCCGGGCGCTCGTGCACCAGGGCGAGCGTGCCGATCAGCGCGATCACGGCGATGGGAACCCCGACGTACAGCGAGCCGCGCCAGCTCAGGGCGTTGACCAGCCATCCGCCCTCGGCCGTCCCGAGTGCCGTGCCTCCGGCCGCGATCGCGGCGTAGATCCCGAAGGCCCTGCCGCGTTCCTTCGGGTCGGTGAAGCCCGTGGCCACCAGGGACAGCGCGGCCGGTGTCAGCAGCCCGCCGAAGACGCCCTGGAGGACGCGGGCCCAGACGAGCGTGCCGGACTCACCGGCCGATCCGCCGAGCGCCGAGGCGGCCGCGCAGCCGAGCAGACCGACGATCAGTGTCTGTTTGCGTCCCACGACGTCCGCGATGTGCCCGCCGAACAGCAGCACCGCACCGAAGGCGATGCCGTAGGCGCCGACCATCGTCCGCATGCCATCGGCGGACACGTCCAGGTCGGCCCGCACACCCGGAAGGGCGACGCTGAAGTTCCCCGCTTGCAGGAACACCAGCAACTGCACCAGCGCGATCACCGCCAGCCCCCACCAGCGCTTGGGGTGCGCGGGCTCCTGACCGGAAGGGGAGGCCTGGGGCGGGATCAGCGGCCAGGCGCTCGGGGGCGCGCCCGGGGGCGGCCCGAATCCCCGCGCGGGATCGAAGGGCGCGGGAGGCGTCGGGGCGTAGGCGGGCGGCAGGGGCGGCGGCTGGTCCCGCCGCTGGTCCTGCGGGACGGGCATCCGCTCGGGGGCCGGAGCCTGGGCGGGGATCACCGGGGCGTAGTCGAGCAGCTCGGCGGCATGGCGGCCGAGCTGCGCCAGTACGGCGCCCGGCAGCCACTCCGCCGCCTGATCCGTCCCCTGATCCGCCGCCGTACGCTCGGCCACTTCCCGGGGGCTCGGCCGCCGGGCCGGGTCCTTGTGCAGGCATTCCCGTACGAGGCCGACCAGCGTCTCCGGTACGCCGGTCAGGTCCGCCTCCTCCTCGGCGACCCGGAAGAGGTGGGCGTTCAGGCCGGTCTCCGTGGCGCCGAAGAGGAGGCGCCCGGTGGCGGCGTAGACGAGGACGGCGCCCAGGCAGAAGACGTCGCTGGCGGGGGTGAGTTCGAGACCGCGGACCTGCTCCGGCGACATGAAACCGGGGGAACCGATCAGCATGCCGGTGCGGGTGTGCAGGCTGTGCTCCTCGGCCAGGCTGTCCATCGCCCGGGCGATCCCGAAGTCGATGACGCGGGGGCCGTCGACGGTGACGAGGACGTTGGACGGCTTGAGGTCGCGGTGGATCAGGCCCGCCTCGTGCACGGCCTGGAGGGCGAGGGCGAGGCGGTTGGCGAGGGTGTGGACGGAGTGCCCGGGCAGCGGCCCGAAGTGCTCGGCGACGACGGCGTGCAGGTCGGGGCCGGGGATGTACTGGGTCGCCACCCAGGGGATCGCGGCCTCGGGATCGGCGTCGAGCACGGCCGCCGTACAACTGCCGCCCACCCGCCGCGCGGCGGCCACTTCGCGGGCGAAGCGCCTGCGGAACTCGGGGTGGCCGGCGTACTCGGCCTGCACCACCTTCACGGCGACGGTACGGCCGACCTCGGAGCGGCCCAGATAGACCAGACCCATCCCGCCGGCGCCCAGCCGGGCGATGAGTCGGTACGGGCCGATACGGGTCGGGTCTTCGGCGATCAGCTGGTCCACGGGGGAAGGGTAGGCCAACGATCCGGCAGTGGTGGGGAGATCGGGCCGATCGATTCCCGACTGCTCGTACGAGCGCGACCTGCGCGGACGCCGCCCTCGACGCGGGGCCGGGCCCGCATCAGATCCGGCACCCGAATGCGCCGAACGGGCGCCTCCAGCGCCCGGAATGACCAAGCGGACGTCTCCGACGTGCTGTTCCGCCCCTTCCGGAACGGGCGCATCCGGGCCATCACATGCCCTGAACGGGCCGGTGCGCGGCTCACGCCCGGCGGTATAAATCTTTGGCGGGCCCGTTCGGGCCGCCGGTGCCCGAACGGGCTGGGGAAGGGCAGGTACGTCCGATGCGATCAGAGGAACGCCACCAGCGGCTGCTCACCCTGGCCCGGCAGCAGGGGCGACTGGAGGTCGCCGGCGTCGCGGCGGACCTCGGGGTGGCGCCGGAGACGATCCGCCGGGACCTGAGCGAACTGGAGCGCCGGGGGCTGGTCCGCCGGACCCACGGGGGCGCGTACCCGGTCGAGAGCGCCGGCTTCGAGACCAACCTGGCGCAGCGCGTGACGCGCCACGTCGAGAACAAGCGCCGGATCGCCGCGCAGGGCGCCGGACTGCTCGGCGGGGCGGAAACCGTCTTCATCGACGAGGGGTACACCCCGCAGCTGCTGGCCACCCTGCTGCCCACCGACCGACCGCTCACCGTGGTCACCGCCTCGCTGTCGACGGCCGCGGCGGTGGCCGACTCTCCGCACACCACCCTGCTGCTGGGCGGCCGGGTCCGCGCCCGGACGCTGGCCAGCGTGGGCTCGTGGGCCTGTGCGATGCTCTCGGGCTTCGTCATCGACCTGGCCTACCTGGGATCGAACGGCATCTCCCGGGACTGCGGCCTCACCACCCCCGATCCGGTGGTGGCCGACGTCAAGGCGAAGGCACTGGAGGTCTCCCGCAGACGGATCTTCATCGGGCACCACGGCAAGTTCGGTGCCAGCAGCTTCTGCCGCTTCGCCGAAGTGTCCGACTTCGAGACGATCATCACCGACACCGGGCTCCCGGTCGCCGAGGCCCACCGGTACTCGCTGCTGGGCCCGCAGGTCATCCGCGTCTGATCCGCCCGTCCGCCCGGCCGCCCGACCGCCCGGCCGCACCAACGCACTCGGCACTCCGCACGCCGCACGCCACGCGTGTCTGCGGCATGCCCGAAACCACCACCGAGAGGGGACCACCATGACGACCCGAGGAACCAGCAGGGCCTCCCGGGCCTCCCGAGCGGCAGCCGTCGGACTCGGCATGGCCGTGCTCGCCGCGTGCTCCGGCGCCGGCGGAGCCGCCGGCGGCTCCGGGGGCCGCTCCATCAACGTGCTGATGGTCAACAACCCCCAGATGGTGGACCTCCAGAAGCTCACCGCCGACCACTTCACCAAGGCCACCGGGATCACGGTCCACTTCACCGCGCTGCCCGAGAACGACGTACGGGACAAGATCAGCCAGGACTTCGCCAGCCAGGCCGGCCAGTACGACGTCGCCACGATCAGCAACTACGAGACGCCCCTCTACGCGAAGAACGGCTGGCTCTCCCCCCTCACCGCCCGCGCCAAGGCCGATCCCGCCTTCGACCAGGGCGACGTCCTGCCCCCGATCCAGGAGTCTCTCACCGCCTCCGGCGAGATCTACGCGGAGCCGTTCTACGGCGAGTCCTCGTTCCTCATGTACCGCAAGGACGTCTTCGCCGAGAAGAACCTCACCATGCCGGCGAACCCCACCTGGGCCGAGGTCGCCGAGCTGGCGGCGAAGGCCGACGGGGCCAGGCCCGGAATGAAGGGGATCTGCCTGCGCGGCCTGCCGGGCTGGGGCGAGGTGATGGCCCCACTGACCACCGTCGTGAACACCATGGGCGGCACCTGGTTCGAGAAGGACTGGACGGCGCGGCTCGACAGCCCCGAGTTCACCAAGGCCGTGAAGTTCTACGTCGACCTGGTCCGCGACCACGGCGAAGCCGGCGCCCCGCAGGCCGGGTTCACCGAATGCCTCAATGAAATGGAGCAGGGCAAGGTCGCCATGTGGTACGACGCCACCTCCGCCGCCGGCCCCCTGGAGGACAAGGCCTCCCCCGTGGCGGGCAAGGTCGGCTACGCGCCCGCCCCCGTCGAGCGGACCAAGAGCTCCGGCTGGCTCTACACCTGGGCCTGGGGACTGCAGAAGGCCGGCAAACACCAGGACGACGCCTGGAAGTTCGTCTCCTGGGCATCGGGCAAGGAGTACGAGAACCTCGTCGGCGAGCAGCTCGGCTGGTCCCGCCTCCCGGCCGGCAAGCGCACCTCCACGTACGCCAACCCACACTACGTGGCCGCGGCGTCCGCCTTCGCCGACGCCACCGAGTCCGCGCTGACCACGGCCGATCCCGACAACCCGGGCGTCCAGTCGCGGCCCGCCCCCGGCATCCAGTTCGTCGGCATCCCCGAGTTCACCGACCTCGGCACCGAGGTCTCCCAGCAGATCAGCTCCGCCATCGCGGGCCGTACCAGCGTCGAGGAAGCCCTGAAGGCGGGCCAGTCCCGTGCGCAGGCCGTCGCCAAGAAGTACGCGGGCAACTGAGCGGCAGAACGGAGGCTCCCCCATGACCGCCCCTCTGACGGCAAAACCCCCTCGCACCCCCCTGCGCGGCAGCCCGTACCGGGCCGCCCGCCCCACCGGACCACGCCCCCGCGGCGCCTGGGCCCGGCGCGCGCCCCTGCTGCCGGCCCTGGTCTTCCTGATCGCGGTGACGCAGCTGCCGTTCGTCGCCACCCTGGTCATCTCGTTCATGCGCTGGAACGCCCTGGCGCCGGACGACCGGGGCTTCGGCGGTCTCGCCAACTACCGCACCGCCCTGACCGATCCCGCGCTGAGGTCCTCGCTGCTCACCACCGTCGTCCTCACCTCGGCGGTGGTGCTCACCAGCCTCCTCCTCGGCCTCGGGCTGGCCCTGCTGCTCGACCGGAGCTTCCTGGGCCGCGGCATCGTCCGCACCCTGCTGATCGCGCCGTTCCTCGTCGTCCCGGCGGCCTCCGCCCTGCTGTGGAAGCACGCGCTCTACAACGCCTCGTACGGGCTGATCAACGGCTCGCTCACCTGGATCTGGAGCCTGTTCGGCAGCGACGGCGCCCCACAGCCCGACTGGATGTCCAGCCTCCCGCTGGTCGCGGTGGAGGTGTCGCTGATCTGGCAGTGGACGCCGTTCATGATGCTGATCCTGCTCGCCGGGCTGCAGAGCCGGCCGCCCGACATCGTCGAGGCCGCGCACGTCGACGGGGCCGGCGCCTGGCAGGTCTTCCGCCACCTCACCTTCCCGCACCTGCGCCGCTACCTGGAACTGGCCGCCCTCCTCGGCAGCATCTACGTCGTCCAGAACTTCGACGCGGTCTTCACCCTCACCTCCGGCGGTCTGGGCACCGCCAACCTGCCCTACACCGTCTACGAGACCTTCTACCAGGCCCACGACTACGGCCAGGCCTCCGCCGAGGGCGTGCTCGTCGTCCTCTGCTCCCTGCTCATCGCCACCTTCGCCCTGCGTACGGTCTCGTCCCTGTTCCGCGAGGAGGCCCTGTGATCGCCCTCGTCCGCCGCAGCGCCTGGGGCCTGGCGGCCTGGCTCTGCGGGCTGCTGTTCTTCCTCCCGTTCGCGTGGATGGTCCTCACCTCGCTGCACAGCGAGCAGGACGCCGCGACCAACCCGCCCGGCGTGGGCGCCGCGCTCACCCTGGACGGCTACCGGGAGTTCTTCGGGGCGAGCACGGGGACGAGCCCGTGGCCGCCGCTGATCAACTCGGCCACGGCGAGCGTCGTGTCGACCCTGCTGGTCCTGGCGCTGGCCCTGCCGGCCGCGTACGCCCTGTCCATCAAGCCGGTCCGGAAGTGGACCGACGTGCTGTTCTTCTTCCTGTCGACCAAGATGCTCCCCGCCGTGGCCGGGCTGTTGCCGCTGTACCTCATCGCCCGGAACACCGGCATGCTGGACAACATCTGGCTCCTGGTCGTCCTCTACACCTCGATGAACCTGCCGATCGCGGTGTGGATGATGCGCTCCTTCCTCGCCGAGGTGCCCAAGGAGATCCTGGAGGCGGCCTCCATCGACGGCGCCGGGCTGCCCACCACCCTGGTCCGGATCGTGGCGCCCGTCGCCGCGCCCGGCATCGCCGCCACCGCGCTCATCTCGTTCATCTTCAGCTGGAACGAGCTCCTCTTCGCCCGCGTCCTGACCGGAGTCGTGGCCGGCACCGCACCCGTCTTCCTCACGGGGTTCGTCACCAGCCAGGGGCTCTTCCTGGCGAAGGTGTGCGCCGCCGCCGTGTGCATCTCGCTGCCGGTCCTCATCGCCGGGTTCGCCGCCCAGGACAAGCTCGTCCAGGGCCTCTCCCTTGGAGCAGTCAAGTGAAAGCAGCCGTCATCAGCGCTCCCGGCGTCGTGACGATCGAGACCGTCGACGACCCGAAGCCCGGCCCCGGGGAGGTGGTGGTCCAGGTCGCCGCGTGCGGGCTGTGCGGAACCGATCTGCACATCCTCCAGGGCGAGTTCGCGCCCGGTCTGCCGATCGTGCCGGGCCACGAGTTCGCCGGCAGCGTCGTCGCGTACGGCCCCGGGGTGACCGGGCTGGCCATCGGCGACCGGGTCGCGGTCGACCCGTCGCTGTACTGCAACGCCTGCCACTACTGCCGGATGGGCCGGAACAACCTCTGCGAGCGCTACGCGGCCATCGGGGTCACCGTCCCGGGAGCGGCGGCCGAGTTCGCCGTCGCGCCCGCCGCCAACTGCGTCAGGCTCCCCGACCACGTCCGCGTGGAGGACGCCGCCCTGATCGAGCCGCTCTCCTGCGCGGTACGGGGGTACGACGTCCTGCGCGCCCAACTCGCCAGCAGCGTCCTGATCTACGGCTCCGGCACGATGGGCCTGATGATGATGGAGCTCGCCAAGCGCACCGGCGCCGTCGCCGTCGACATGGTCGACGTCAACCCCGATCGGCTCGCGACCGCCCGCACCCTCGGCTGCACCCACGCCGTCGGCTCCCCGGACGAGATCGACCGCCCGCGCGGCTGGGACCTCGTCATCGACGCGACCGGCAGCGAACAGGCCATCCAGGACGCCATCGCCCGGGTGGCCAGGGGCGGCACCTACCTCCAGTTCGGGGTGGCCGACTACGCGGCCCGCGCCACGATCGAGCCGTACCGCATCTACAACCGGGAGATCACCATCACCGGGTCGATGGCGGTCCTGCACAGCTACGAACGGGCCGCGGAGCTCTTCGCCGCGGGCGTCCTGGACCCGGACGTGTTCATCAGCGACCGGCTGCCGCTCACCGACTACGCGGCCGCGCTCGGACGGTTCCGGGCCGGACAGGGCCGCAAGATCCTGGTCACCCCGTGACGGCAGGACCGGGAGCGGGACCCGGCCCGACCGTCCGGACCGCCCCGACCGCGCCGCCCACCCCGCCCGCCGCGCCCACCCCGCCCGCCGCGCCCGCCGCGCCCGCCACCACCCTCGTCATCGGCGAGGCGATCACCGACGTCCTGACCCGCGAGGACGGGGTCCGGCGCGCCCGCCCGGGCGGCAGCCCGGCCAACGTGGCCCTCGGCCTGGCCAGGCTGGGCCACCCGGTGCGGCTCGCCACCCGGATCGGCCGCGACGGGCCGGGCCGCGAACTCCACGCCCACCTGCGCGGCAGCGGCGTGGTGCTCACCCCGGGGTCGTTCACCGAGGGGGCGACCTCGACGGCCACCGCCCGGCTGGACGCGGCGGGCAGCGCGCACTACACGTTCGACATCACCTGGGATCCACCGCTCGCCGCGCTCACCGCACCCGCCTCCGGTCCGGCGCCGGCCCACCTCCACACCGGGTCGGTCGCGACGGCCCTCGCCCCGGGCGCGGACCGGGTGTTCGCGGCCGTCGAGGCCGCCCGGCCCGGCGCCACGGTCTCGTACGACCCGAACATCCGGCCCGCGCTGCTCACGGGGGCCGACCGCGAGCGGCCCCGCGCCGAGCGGTTCGTCGCGCTGAGCGACGTGGTGAAGGCCAGCGAGGAGGACCTCGGCCGGCTCTACCCCGGGCGAACCTCCGACGAGGCGGCCCGGCACTGGGCGGACGGAAGCGGTCCGGCGCTCGTCGTCGTGACCTCGGGCGGCGCGGGCGCACGGGTCTTCTGGCCGGGCGGCCAGTGCCGTGTGCCGGCGACCGCCGTCAAGGTCGCCGACACCGTGGGCGCGGGCGACGCCTTCATGGCGGGCCTGATCAGCGGGCTGCTCCACGCCGGTCTCCTGGCCTGCGCGGACCTGGCCGGAGCCGCCGATGCCGCGCGCGCCCGTACGGCCCTGCGCGAGGCGACGGCCCGCACGGACCTGGACGGCCGCGTGGCCTCGGCGCTCGTACTGGCCTCCCGCGCCGCGGCCCTGACCTGCACCCGCGAGGGCGCCGACCCGCCGACGCGCACCGAGCTCGCCCGCTGGGCGGCCGGAGGCCCGGGGGGTTGAGCGGCGGTCCGGGGAGCAGCCGGCTCGCGTCCCCGCGCGCCGGGCGCTGCCGGGGCTGGGCGGCGATAATGGGACGCATGAGCACAGGTGCCGGGCACGGGCGCTACGGCGAGGCGGTGTTCCGGCCCGAGCAGGCCGGCGAGGACGATCGCATCGACCTCGGGGCGCTCACGTACGACGACATGACGATGGACCGCCTGCGGGCCCTGGGCGTCGGGCCGGGCTGGAACTGCCTGGACGTGGGAGCCGGTACCGGCACCGTCGCCCGGCGGCTGATCGAGGAGGCCGGGGTGGCGAGCGTGCTCGCGGTCGACCGCGACGTCCGCTTCCTCGCTGCCCGTCCGCGGGCGGGGCTCGACGTCCTGGAGGCGGACGTCAGCGCGCCCGACTTCGACCCCGGCCGCCGTTTCCAGCTCGTCCACGCCCGGTTCGTACTCATGCACCTGCCCTCGTGGCGGCGCGTGATCGCCCGGCTCGGCAGCTTGCTGGCGGAGGGCGGGGTGCTGGTCCTCAGCGACGCCATCGACCTGACCAGCCGTAGCGCGCCGCAGACCCCGTATACCCGGGTCATGCAGGCCATGTGGCAGGGGCTGCGGGACACGATCGGCACCGACGTCTCGTGGGTCGCGCAGTACCCGCAGCACGTGCGGGACGCGGGACTCGTGTCGGTCGCCGCAGAGATACGGGTGCCTCCCCTGATCCCGGGCAGTCCCATCAGCCGCTTCTGGGTGGGGACGTGGGACCGGGCCAGGGAGTCGATCGTGGCCACCGGGCTGGTGGACGACACGACCATCGAGGAGGCGGTCCGGTACCTCGACTCACCGGACTGCGCCGCGCTCTCACCGGGAATGATCACGGCCTGGGGCCGGCGCCCGCTGCCCACCTGACGGAGCTCAGGAGCGCCCCGTCTCCGCGCCGAGCCGGCCGGGGGCGCCCCGGCGCCGCCTGTCGCTGCGGCACCAGATGCGGTAGGCGCTGAAGCAGGAGGCCAGGGCGACCGAGGCAGCACACCAGAGGCCGACGATGACGAGGATCGTGGCGAGCAAGGACATGTGGATCACTCCTGTCCGGATGGGTGCGCTCTCCGGGCCGTCCGAAGTCCGGTCCTGGGCCCGCCTCTCGTCATGAAAATACGTGGGAAGGCGGGCAACTGGTTCAGTGCGGGAGGCGGTAGGGCGGAGATGCCGGATACCTCGTCACGTACCCGCGTCAGGGCGTCCTCCAACACACCTCGCGGCACCGGCTCGTGGCGGATTTCCCCGATCGCGGACGGCGGCGGAGCGAGTCCGGATGCGGTTGAAGCCGGCCCGGTCGGTCAGGCGGAGGCGACGGCCGCCGGTTCGGGGTCCGCGGGCGGGGCCGGCGGGTACTCCTCGGTGATCTCGCGGGGGCCGAACGGCCAGACCTTCTCCCTCTTCGACCACAGGAGGAAGGCGACGCAGCCGAGTGCCAGCCATGCCAGCGACCATTCGACGGGATGCCGGCCGGGCGAGTTCTTGTCGGCGTACCCGTAGATCACCAGCCAGCCGACGAGCGCGACGATGCTCGGGAGCGGGTACAGCCACATCCGGTAGGGGCGGTGCAGGCCGGGCCGGCGGCGGCGCAGCACGCTCGCGGCCAGGATCTGCGCCAGCGCCTGGACGATCACCATCACCGTGGTGAGCAGCTGGATCAGCGTCGCGAGGTCGGTGTGCCGGCCGATCAGGAAGCCGATCGCCGTGACGACGCCCATCGTGGCGAGCCCGAACACCGGGAACCGGTGCTTGGGGTGGAGCTTCGCGTAGGGGCGGAAGAAGACCCGGTCGCGCGCCGCGTCGAAGGGGACGCGGGAGCCGCCGAGGAGGCCGGTGAAGACGGAGGCGAAGGCCGTCACGAGGATCAGGACGGTGACGACGTCCGCCGCGCCCTTGCCCCAGGTCTCCTCCAGGACGGCCGAGGCGACCGACGTGGAGGCGACGTCGTGCGGGTCGAGCATCCGCTGCCAGTCGACGACGCCGAGGGTGCCGATCTGGAGCAGGAGGTAGATCGCCATGATGCCGAGGATCGAGAAGATGATGGAGCGCGGCAGGGTGCGGCCGGGGTCCTTGATCTCGGCGCCCATGTAGGCGGCGGTGTTGTAGCCGAGGTAGTCGTAGATCCCGATGGTCAGACCGCCGGCGAAGCCGATCCAGAAGGTGCTGCTCGTGAACTCGAACGCGCCGTCGGGGTACGTGAACGCGAGGCCGGCGTCGAAGTGCGTGGCCGCGGCGACGATGACGAGCGCCACGGAGGCGATCATCACGACCCACATCACGGCGGTGATCTTCGCGATGTGGTCGATGCCGCGCCACAGGAGGAGGACGACCAGCGCGACGATGCCCAGGCCTATCGCGTCACTCGCGCCCCGGCTCATGTCCGGTACGAGATAGCCGAGGTACTGGACGAAGCCGACGACTCCCGTGGACATGATCAGCGGGATGAACAGCATCGCGGTCCACACGAACAGGAACGGCATCAGCCGCCCGCTGCGGTACTGGAACGCCTGCTTGAGGTAGACGTAGCTGCCGCCGGAACCGGGCAGCGAGGCGCCGAGCTCCGCCCAGATCAGGCCGTCGGCGAGCGCGAGCACCGCACCCGCGAGGAACCCGATGGCGGCCTGCGGCCCGCCGAAGGCGGCGACCATCAGCGGGATGGTGACGAAGGGTCCGATGCCGCACATCTGACTCATGTTGATGGCAGTGGCCTGGAAGAGGCCGATGCGGCGGACGAATCCGCCGGAGGTCGGCACGCTCGGCGGCGGGGTTGCGGACACAGGGTTCTCCCGTGATCGAGGCGGGGCGAAAGGGGGTCCACGCAAGGGGATCTGCTGTCGATCCGCCCCGACGGAAACGAGGGGTGACGGAGGCGCCGACATCAGGCTCGGGCTTGCTTAAGTTAAAGACCCTTACTTAACCCGTCAAGAGACTGCCGGGAAGTGGCTGCCGTGCGCCTCTAGTGCAGGAGTCGCTCAGGGACGTATTCCGGGTAGGGCGACAGGGCGTGGGTGGTGGCCTCGTCGATCAGGTCCTGGATCGGGTCCTCGAAGGGATCGGTCAGGGGGGTGCCCAGGCGGGTGGCCACCTGCTTGCGCAGGGTCGGGAGCAGGGCGTAAAGGCGGTCGCCGGGGCACGAGGTGGAGTTGAAGTCCCGGTGGCCGTAGATCTCCGAGGCGGGCAGGCCGTACTGGGTGCAGATGTGGGCGCACAGGTCCGCCAGCATCGCGAACTGCGCCGCCGGCGGCTCCTCCGTCATGTACGTGCCCTCGTTCTCGATGCCGATCGAGACCGTGTTCTGCCCGACGCAGTGCGCCGCGCGCACCTGGCGCTCGCCGGTGCGCAGTTCCGCGAGGCTGTTGTGGCGGCCCTCCATCACGAACGCCCCGCGGCTGACCGTGAAGTGCTGACCGGTGTCGATCCAGCCCTGGGCGTCCATGTGGTACGTCTGGATCGCCCGGGCCAGGGCGTACGCGCGCTGCTGCGAGTAGTCGGTCACGTTGAGCGTCGCCGTGTGGTGGACGATGATCCGCTCCGGGCGGTTGGCCAGGACCACCACGGCCTCGGACGCGGCCCGCGCCCCCCAGCCGGCACAGCTCACGATCTCCGGTCCGGCCGCGGCGGCGGCCGCGGCGTGCGCGCGGCCCGCCGGGACGAGGGAGAGCGCGGAGCCGGCGGCCAGGGCGAACGCGCCCGTGACGACCGCTCGGCGGGTGTGCTGCACGGGGGAGGTCATACCGTGCCCTTTCGGTCGGAGGCTGCCCATTGAAGGGGCCCCGTGCGCCGGAGCACGTATGACACACCGATGATCGGGCTCCCGGCGGCGCCACGGGGTGAGCGGGGACCGCCATCCGGGTGCGGCCCGGGCCGCGTCCTGTGCCCCGGCCGGGCCGTCTCTCACATCCTGGGCAGGGAACACTGCCTCCCGCCCGGCCGTCCAGCCGTCCAGCCGTCCAGCCGTCCAGCCGTCCAGCCGTCCAGCCGTCCAGCCGCCCAAGGAGTACGGGATGTCCTTCGACGCCGTCGACCGCTTTCTGACCGCCCTCGACCCGGTACACCGCGAGGCCGTCGACGGCCTGCCGCGTGACGAACAGGAGCGGCTCGCCGCGGCCTGGGAGGAGGAGCTGGAGCGGGACACCGACATCGACACGCTGGACGAGCTGTCACCCCCGGCCGCCGAGAGCGAGGCGGCGCGGCGGGTGATGGAGCGCCGTTCCGAGTAGCCGGGCCCGTGGGTCACGGGCCCGGCCGCCCGCTCAGACGCGGTCGGCCGCGATCAGCAGGTACTGGAACGAGCCGTCCTTGTAGGAGTTGATGAACGCCTCCTCGATGCCCGTGACGAGCGAGGAGGTGGCCCGCAGCTCCCAGTACGGCAGGGTCGCGGGGGTCAGGTCGATGACGGCCTGCGGGACGAGGCGGTTGTCGGCCATGGCCCGCATGTACTGCCGGCGGGAGTGGATGTTGCATTCGAAGTGCGCGTTGATCTGGGAGACCCACTTCGACGGCTGGCCGTAACGCGGGTTCCAGCAACCGGTGATGGTCACGTACCGGCCGCCGACGGACAGGACGCGGGAGTGCTCGGCGAACAGGTCGTGCAGGTCGACGTACATGCTCGACTCGTTGTTCCACGAGGCCGCGGCCTGCCCCGTCTCGAACGGCGTGTTGAGCATGTTGCAGACACGGGCGCGGACGGAGTCGTCGATGCCGAGCTCGCGGGCGCGCTGGTTCGCGAAATCGGCCTGCTTCGCCGACAGCGTCACGCCCTCGACCTTGCAGCCGAAGCGCTGGTGGGCCATGACCATCGATCCGCCGCGGCCGCAGCCGGCGTCCACGAGCGTGTCGTCCTGCCCGATCGGGCCGAGGTGGTCCAGGAGGACGTCTGCCTGCGCCGACTCCAGCCGGTGGAGTTCGGCGATCAGCTTCTTCTCGTACGCGCTGTCCTCGGTGTCTCCGAGGGCCGCCCGGTTGATGTCACCGATGCCGTAGTGGTGGTGGTACAGGCCGTCGACGTCGCCGAGACGCAGGTTCACCGGCCGGGCTTCGTGGTCCCAGTAGCGGGCGATGTCGCCCTGGTAGGGAGTGGCCGGGCCCGGGATGAACGCCGAAGCGGTGGAAGCGGCGGAAGGGGCTGCGGGGGCAACGGTGAGATCGATGTTGGTCACTTATAAATCCATCCTTACCAGAAGTCGGGCAGGCTGTAGCGGTAGGTGTTGGTCTGGTGCCAGTAGTGGTTGCCGTCGACCCAGGCGGCCACGCCGCGCAGGAACCGCGGCACGCTCGGGACGGGGCAGGCGGCGGCCAGGTCGGCTGCCGCGGCCTCGAAGGCGTGCATGAGGTCGTTGTGGACCTCGACCGCCTTGAGGTAGGCCTCCTTGACGGAGACGCCCTCGCGTTCGGCGATCACCACGGGCAGGTTCAAGTGCTTGCCGGGGCTGGCGAGTTCCTTGGTGTACGAGTACAGGTCGTTGACGATGGTCGTGGCGTTCCCGGCCAGCGCGATGACCCGTTGCATGGCGGGCTGGGCGTGCAGGTCCGCGGGCAGTTCGTAGCCGCCGACGGTGTCGGTGATGGTGGGGCAGGGGCGGAAGTTGTTGAACTGGCGCATCGCCAGGTACTCCCACACCTCCGGGACGTAGTCGGTCTCGGACCAGGCCGCCTCGGCGAGGTACCCCATGTGCAGCCGGGCCATGTCGTGCCGGAACCGGTCGGCCTGGGAGGGGGTGGCCCCCTGGAGGAGGTACTCCATGGCCGAGCGGTACGCGCGCCGCGGGGCGTCCGAGTGCAGGGACTCCGACCACTGCGGGTGGTACTCGGTCGTGGTGTGGAGGGGGTCGAGCGCGGTGTGGGCCAGCAGCAGGCGTCCGCCGAGGCCGACCGGCGAGCCTCCGTGGTCCTCGCAGTAGCAGTCGTCGACCACGTTCTCGGCGACCATCAGCCGGGTGGCGAGCATCAGGTGGTCGATGCTGGGGGCGTCCGGGTGGCAGGCGACCATGTACCGGCCCACGGAGAAGCCGTCGAACTGGTCCTCCCACTCCGGTGGGTAGAGGTCGACCTCGTCCGCCCATGCCTTGATCCTGCGGCTGACCTCCTCCACCCGTGCGGGGTCCGGCTCCGGTACGGGGTGGTGGTAGAGCCCCGGGATCGGACGGCCCGCCGCCGGCTCCGGAGGCTCCACCGGCTCCGGCGCCGCGGGCGGCGGCGCCCCGTGCCGGGCCAGGTGGAGGCCCACCGTGCCCAGACCGCTGGGGCCGCGCAGGATCCGCTCCAGGGCGGGGCCCGGTGTACCGGCGGGGGCCGGCGGCCCGGCGGGGGCGGGCACGGCGAGCTGCTCGGGCCGGATGCAGCCGACGGCTGCGACGCCGCGGCCGTGACCGTACGTCCCGAAGGCGACCGCGGCGGCGGGAAGGCTCGACTGCACGGGGGAAGGCCCGGGATCGGGCATCCGTAACTCCTTGGTGAGGTGGTGGGGCTGTCCCGGTTCCCGGGCGCGGCCCCGGGTCGCCCGGCCTGTCAGTCGTGCCTGCGGGCGATCTGTACGTTCTCCAGCACGCCGAGCGCGTCGGGCACGAGGATGGCGGCGGAGTAGTAGGTGGAGACCAGGTAGGAGATGATCGACCGCTCGTCGATGCCCATGAACCGCACCGACAGGCCCGGTTCGTACTCCTCCGGCAGTCCGGTCTGGCGCAGGCCGATGACGCCCTGGTTGTCCTCGCCGGTACGCATGGCGAGGATCGAGCTGGTGTTCTCCTTGCTGATGGGGATCTTGTTGCACGGCAGGATCGGGACCCCGCGCCAGGCCGGGACCTGCTGTCCGCCGAGGTCGACGTGGTCCGGGTAGAGCCCGCGGGCGTTGAGCTCGCGCCCGATCGCCGCGATCGTCTTGGGGTGCGCGAGGAAGAGCTTGGTGCCGCGGCGGCGGCAGAGCAGCTCGTCGAGGTCGTCCGGGGTGGGCGGGCCGGAGTGGGTCTGGATCCGCTGCTTGAAGGCGGCGTTGTGGAGCAGACCGAACTCCCGGTTGTTGATCAGCTCGTGCTCCTGGCGTTCGCGCAACGCCTCGATGGTGAGCCTGAGCTGCTCCTCGGTCTGGTTCATCGGCTCGTTGTAGAGGTCGGCGACCCTCGTGTGCACCCGCAGGACGGTCTGCGCGATGGAGAGTTCGTACTCGCGCGGGTTGAGCTCGTAGTCCACGAAGGCGCCGGGGAGTTCGGCCTCGCCGGTGTGGCCGGCGGACATGGCGATCTCGGCCTCGCCGTGCTTGTTCTGCCGCTGGTGCGGCAGCGAGCCGAACTGCTGGACATGGGCCTGGAGATGCGGCGCCGAGGACATCACGGCGGCGAAGTCGGAGCGGGAGAGGGTGAGCAGGGTGCCCGCGGTGGCGGCGGTCGCGGTGTAGTCCCAGCCGCCGGCTCCGTCGAGCAGGGCGTTGTCGCCGAACCGGTCGCCGTCCGCGAGCACGGCGACCGCGACCTCGTCGCCGTACTTGCCGACGGAGGTCTGGTTGATCCGGCCGTGGGCGATCAGGTGGATGTCGTTGGCCGGGGTGCCGCGCTCCACGAGCACCTCACCGGCGCGGAAGTCGCGCTGGACGCACCGGGCGGCCAGGGCGGTCAGCACCTCCACGTCGTCGAAGCCGCGCAGCATGGCGAGTTCGCCGAGCTCGCGGGGGATCACCCTGACGTGGGCGCCGTCCTGGACGAACTCGATGCGGCCGTCGCCGACGGTGTAGGTCAGCCGGCGGTTCACCCGGTAGGTGCCGCCCTTGGTCTCCACCCAGGGGAGCGTCTTCAGCAGCCAGCGGGAGGTGATCTCCTGCATCTGCGGGGCGGATTTGGTGGTGGTGGCGAGGTTGCGGGCAGCCGCCGTGCCCAGGCTGGTCTGCCGGGGCGGTTCGAGCTGCGCCTCCGGGCTGGTGTCCACGGTCATCGGGCAGGCGCTCCTTCGTCGGGGCGGTGACCGGCGACGCGCACACGTCACCGGTGGAAGAAGAAAGTCAGGGGGCGGAATTCCGGGCAATCCGTCCAGATCCGGGAGCACACTAACCGTCAACTCACCACATCAGTCCCTTGGGCCGTCGTCGTTACCTCGATACGGCGATCTTGTCCCGCCGGGTGTTTACGGGCCGGTACAACGACATTCAAGCCAGATCGAACACCCGTACCCATGACGGTCTCTGACAGATCGTCACCGGTCGACGAGGAACATCGCCGCGTCGTCCGCCAGGCGGTGCCGGGTGTGCCGGAGCAGCGCCCGGTGCAGCTGGTCCAGGAACTCCGCAGCGTCGGGCGCCGCCCGCACCGCCTCCATGGCCTCGGGCAGGGCGAAGAAGTCGCGGGCGCCGTTGCGGGCTTCGATGACGCCGTCGGTGTACAGGAGAAGACGGTCTCCGGACGCGAAGGAGTAGCTGTCCGCCACGCCGGGGGGTCCGGTGATGAACTCCGCGAGCCCGAGCGGCGGCAGCGGAGAGGCCGGCTCCAGGGCGCGGACCGCTCCGTCACGGAGCAGCAGCGGGGGCGGATGGCCGCGATTGACCACCTCGACGACGGGCCCGTCCGGCACCTGCGCCACCAGCGCGGTGACGAACCCTTCCACGAGCGCTCCCGGGTCGATCACGCCCGGCACGGCCGCGTCCCGCAGCAGCGCCGCCTCGCAGCGGCCTATGACCCCCACCAGTTCGTCCTCGTAGTGCACGGCCTCCCGGAACGCGCCCAGCACGGCCGCTGCCGCCCGTACGGCCGGCAGCCCCTTGCCCCGGACGTCGCCCACGATCACCCGGACCCCGTACCGCGTCTGCACGGCCTCGTACAGATCGCCGCCGATCTGCGCCCCGGACTCGGCCGCCAGGTACATGCCGGCCACGCGCAGGGAACCCAGCCGGACCGGGACGGGCCGCAGCACGGCCTCCTGCGCCGCCACGGCGATCCGGCGGACCTGTTCGAGTTCGTCCTCCCGCCGCTTGCGGACGGTACTGCTCGTCGCGAGGCTCGCCAGCGACACCAGGAACAGGGCCAGGAAGTTGGTGTAGACCTGCTGGCTGCCCCAGGCCCCGTTGTACGTGGCGGTGGTCACGCTCACGGCCACGGCCAGCGCCACCGCCGCCAGGGTGCCCTTGGGGCCCATCGCCACCGCGGCCAGCGCCGGCGTCGCGACCAGGACGGGGCCGGTGTACAGCACGTGCGCGGGCGTGAATTCGATGATCAGCACGGAGAGCGCGATCACGAAGGGCAGACACTCCGCGAGTACGAAAAGGACCTGGTGGTGGCCGCCTGCTCCCGGTCGAGGAGCTGAGCGGAAGGGCACCCGCATGGGTCCAGCCTGCGCCGTCGAAGCCGCTTGCCGCCACCGTTCGCCCGTGCGGGGCCCGTCAGGCGTAGAGCCCGCGGCCTGCGGGCATGTGACGCGGTGCGGGCGTCGGGGCGCCCGTCCCCCGGCCCCGCCCTCCCCCGGAGCGGGGCCCCGCCGAGCTTTGGAGCGGTGAGTCCGGATGAGCAGCAGCCCCGAGCGCCGGGTCACCCGTCGGGAGTTCGACGCGATCTTCGCCGAGGTCCGCACGTGGGGCCGGTGGACCCCCGCCGACCGCGGCGCCTGGAACCGGGTCACCCCGGACCACGTCCGGCGGGCCGCCGCCCTGGTCCGGTCCGGAACGGCGGTGCCGCTGGGCCTGCCCTGGGACACCCGGCCCGGACCGGACAACCGCAGGCCCGCCCTGCACTACATGTCCGACCTCGGCGACGTGGAGGCCCCGGAACCCGCCACGTACAAGGACTTCCTCGCGGTCGACTACCACGGCAAGGCCGTCAGCCACCTGGACGCGCTGTCGCACGTCGCGTACGAGGGGCTGCTCTACGGGGGCCGCCCGGCGCGGGAGGCCATCGGCGCCGGGGGTGCCCGCTTCGGTGCGGTGGCCGCCCTCGGCCCCCTGGTCACCAAGGGCGTGCTCCTCGACCTGCCGGCCGTTCTCGGGGTCGACTGGCTGGAGCCCGGGCAGGCCGTCCACGCCCGGGACGTCCTCGCCGCCGAGCGGGCACTGGGCGTGACGATCGACGAGGGCTGCGCGGTGCTGCTGCGCTCCGGCCGCTTCCGGCGCAGCCGGGAGCTCGGCCCCTGGGACTCCGACGCCGCGAGCGCGGGCTTCCACGTGGACGCCGTACCGCTGCTGGCCGAGCGCGCCGTCGCCCTGCTCGGCGGCGACGGGGACAGCGACCTGCGCCCCTCGCCGGTCGAGGGCGTCCACTCCCCCGTCCACGCCCTCGCCGTGGCCGCCATGGGGGTGCCACTGCTGGACAACCTGGATCTGGAGGCGCTCTCGGCCGCCTGTGCCGAGGCGGGGCGCCACGAGTTCATGATCGTCGTGGCGCCGCTGAACGTGCCGGGCGGGACGGGTTCTCCCGTCAATCCGGTCGCCATCCTCTGATGCGGACAAATGGGTGGGAATATACTCGGAAAGCACTTGCTCGGTGTAAGCGCTCCGCTGCGGCGCCCCGCTGCGGCCGAGCGCTCGGTAAGGGGAAGTGATGCGTATGGGGGCCACGGGAGAGCAGATCGGCCCCGCACGCTCCCGTGAGCGGTTCCTCGTGGGCGAGCCGATCGCGGACGGGGTGCGGAGCCCGATCCTGAACTCGTGGCAGCGCTGCCAGTCCCTCGGACTCTCGCCGGACCAGACGGACCTTCCCTACCGGGACGATTTCGACCCGGACAGCCGGCTCGTGCACGCGGCCCAGCCCGTGCTCGACCAGCTGGCCTCCCGGTTCTCGGGCAGCCAGATGAACGTCTCCCTCGCCGACGGGAACGGGACGGTGCTCCAGCGCCGCTTCGGGGAACCCGCCCTGGCCCGCAGCCTTCCGCCCATCCAGAGCGTCCCCGGCTTCGTCTTCGCCGAGCGGTTCGCGGGAACCAACGGCATCGGTCTCGCGCTCGCCGAACGGCACCTGGTGCAGGTCTACGGGGCGGAGCACTTCGCCGAGCGCTCCCAGTCGAACGCCTGTTCCGCGATCCCGATCCGCGATCAGCTCAGCGGGCACGTCGTCGGCGTGCTCTGTTTCGGGTACCCGCACGGCTACGAGCACCCGGCGCTGCCCGTCCTGGTCCGCCGGGCCGCGGAATCCATCGAGCGGCGGCTGATGGAGCAGCGTTCGGCGCGGGAGCGCGCGCTGCTGCGGGCGTACCTCGACGCGGGCCACCTGGCCCGGAACGGCTCGGGCGCCGGGGAGGGCCCGATGATCGGGCTGGAGGAGCTCGGCGACAGCGGGCTGGACCTGCACGATCAGATGATCCTCAAGGAGAAGGCCACCGAGCTCATCTCCTCGACCGGGCGGGCCGCCGTCGAGGTGCTCCTGCCCCACGGGCGGGGGGTCACGCTGCTGAGCAGCCCGGTGACGAGCCGCTCCGGGGTGGAGGGCGTCGTCGTCGAGGCCGTGTTCACCGGCGAGCCGCCGCCCGCGCACCACCTCTCCGTCGCGGCCGGCACGGGACCGCCGCACGGAGCGCACGCGGTGCACGAAGCCCCTGAAGCGCACGGAGCCCATGAGGCGCACGGAGCGCCCGGAGCGCCGCGCGCAACGCCTCCCGGCCCGTCCGACGCGGCCCCGCCCACCCCCGGCGCTCCCGCGCCCGGCAAGGTCAGGGGCCTGGTGCTGGTGGGGGAGCCGGAAGTCGGCAAGTACGCCGTCGCGGCACGCCGCCGCCTGGAGCTGCTGGCCGAGGCCAGCAGCCGTATCGGCACCACGCTGGACGTGACCCGCACCGCGTGGGAGCTCGCCGAGATGGCGGTCCCGCGCCTGGCCGACTACGTCACGATCGACGTGCCGGAGGCGGTGCTGCGCGGCGAGGAGTCCGCCGATCCCCGGAGCGAGCTGCACCGCGCGGTGGTCCACGGCATACGCGAGGACTGCCCCTTCTACCCCGTCGGCCGGGTGGAGCTGCGCGCCGGCACCCCCCACATGCGGTGCCTGGACAGCGGGCAGGCGGTGCTGGAGTCCGACCTGCGGGAGGCCGTCGGCTGGATCGACCAGGAGCCCGCGCACGCGCGGGGGATCCTCGCCCGCGGCGTGCACTCCCTCATCTCCGTTCCCCTCCTCGCCCGCGGCGTCCTGCTCGGCATCGCCAGCTTCTACCGCTCGGAGGCCCCCGCCCCGTTCGGGGAGGACGACAGCTGGCTGGCCCAGGAGCTCGCGGCCCGCGCCGCCCTCTGCATCGACAACGCACGCCGCTACACCCGCGAGCACACCCTGGCCCTGGCCCTCCAGGAGAGCCTGCTTCCGCACGGCGTGCCCGAGCAGGGCGCCGTCGACGTCGCGCACCGCTACCTGCCCGCCGAATCCGGGGTGGGCGGCGACTGGTTCGACGTCATCCCGCTCTCCGGCACCCGCGTCGCCCTCCTCGTGGGGGACGTCGTCGGCCACGGCCTGCACGCCGCCGCCACCATGGGCCGGCTGCGCACGGCCGCCCGCAACTTCGCCGAGCTGGAACTCTCCCCCGACGAGCTCCTCACGCACCTGGACAACCTCCTGGTGCGCCTGGACCGGGAGGAGGGCGGCGACAACGACTCCGGCAGCACCGGGATCGTCGGCGCCACCTGCCTCTACGCCGTCTACGACCCCACGTCGCGGCTGTGCACCATGGCCCGCGCCGGGCACCCGCCTCCCGCGCTCGTCCACCCGGGCGGCCGGGTGACCTTCCCCGAGCTGCCCGCCGGACCGCCGCTGGGCCTGGGCGGCCTGCCCTTCGAGACGGCGGAGATCGAGCTGCCCGAGGGCAGCACGCTGGTCCTGTACACGGACGGCCTGATCGAGGACCGCGAACGTGACCTCGACGTGGCCCTGGACCAGCTGAGCCACGCCCTGGCCCAGCCGGACCGCTCGCCCGAGGACACCTGCCAGGCGGTGATCGACGCCGTGGCACCCGAACACCCCGCCGACGACATCGCGCTGCTCGTCGCCCGGACCCGTACGGTGCCCGCCGACCGGATCGCCACGTGGAACGTGTCCGCCGACCCGTCCCTGGTCGCCGGCGTCCGCGCCGCCGCGACCCGCCAGCTCGCCGACTGGGGACTGGACGAGCTGGCGTTCGCCGCCGAGCTGATGCTGAGCGAGCTGGTCACCAACGCGGTCCGCTACGGCACCGAGCCCATCCAGGTACGTCTGGTCCACGACCGCTCACTGATCTGCGAGGTGTCCGACGGCAGCAGCACCGCCCCGCACCTGCGGCGGGCGGCCACCACGGAGGAGGGCGGCCGCGGCCTCTTCCTCGTCGCACAGCTCTCCCGGGCCTGGGGCACCCGGTACACCACGCACGGCAAGGTCATCTGGGCCGAATGCGCCCTGGACGCGGCCTGAAAGGCGACATATCGCCCATATCTCCATAGCCGGCAGTAGCATCACCGGTGTCCGTACCGCTTCACGCTGTACCTCCCCCAGCACCACCTCCCCAGGCGGCCCCGGAGAAGTCCGTGCATGACACTCCCGCCACTCCCGTCAACCCCACGCCCCCGCCCCCGCGCTCCGGCGCGGAACCCCTCGTCCGGATGCGCGGTCTCGGCAAGCGGTTCGGCGGCACCGTCGCCCTGGACGCGGTCAGCCTCGACGTCCACGGCGGCAGCGTCCTCGCCCTGCTCGGCCCCAACGGCGCCGGGAAGTCCACCCTGATCAAGGTGCTCGCCGGGGTCCACCGCGCCGACGGGGGCGAGGTGACCGTGGCCGGGCACCCGCTCGGCTCCGACGCGGCCTCGCGCAGCATGTCCTTCATCCACCAGGACCTCGGCCTGGTCGAATGGATGACGGTCGCCGAGAACATCGCCCTGGGCACCGGATACCCGCGCCGCCGCGGCCTGATCTCCTGGCGGCAGACCCGGGAACGGTGCGCCGAGGCACTGGGCATCGTCGCCGGGCACCTGGACGCCGACGCCCGGATCGCCGACCTCGCGCCCGCCGAACGCTCACTGGTCGCCATCGCCCGCGGCCTGGCGAGGCGGGCGGAGCTCTTCGTCCTCGACGAGCCGACCGCCACCCTCCCCGCCGCGGACTGCGCGCGCCTCTTCGACGTCCTGCACGCGCTGCGCGACCGGGGGCACGGCATCCTCTACGTCAGCCACCGGCTCGACGAGGTGTACGAGGTCGCCGACTCCTTCGCCGTCCTGCGCGACGGCCGGCTCGTCAGCCAGGGGCCCCTCGCCGCGTACGGCCCGGCCCGGCTGGTGCGCGACATCGTGGGCCACGAACCGGCGGGACGCCCGCCCGCCGCCGCGGCCCCCGCGCCCGCGTCCCCCCTCCGCCCGCCCGTGCTGCGCCTCGACGGCGTGACGACCGAACGCACCGGACCCGTCAGCCTGGAGCTGCGCGAGGGCGAGGTCCTCGGCATGGTCGGCCTGACCGGCGCCGGCCACATGCACCTCGGCCGCGCCCTCGCCGGAGCACTGCCGCCGCTCGGCGGGCGGGCGCTGCTCGACGGCCGCCCGTACCACCCCCGTACGGTCGCCGCCGCCCTCGCGGCCGGGGTCGGCTTCGTGGCCGGCAACCGGCAGGAGGAGGGCTGCGCCGCGGAACTGACGGTACGGGAGAACTTCCTCGCCGATCCCCGCGCGACCCGAGCGCCGAGCCGGCACTGGCTCGCTCCGCGGCGCGAGCGCGCCGAGGCCGCCGCCCTGATCGAGCGGTTCTCCGTACTCCCCCGCGACAGCGAGGTGCCGATCGCCACCCTGTCCGGCGGCAACCAGCAGAAGGTCATGGTCGGCCGCCGCCTCCGGGGCCGGCTGCGCCTGCTGATCCTCGAAGAGCCGACGGCCGGCGTGGACGTCGGTGCCAAGGCGTCGATCCACCGGCTCCTCGACGAGGCGCTGGCCGCCGGGCTGGCGGTCCTGCTCATCTCCACCGATTTCGAGGAGATCGCCGACGTGTGCCACCGCGCGCTGGTCTTCGGGCGCGGAACCGTGGTGGCCGAGCTGGCGGGGGAAGCGCTGAGCGTCACCGAACTCACCCGCACCGCCTCGGCCCTGCCCGCGATCACCGGAAGCGCGGAGGGCCGGTGAGCCCGTCGTCGTCCCGCCTCACGCGGCCGGCTCAGCGGCACGGGCGCGGGCACCGGCGCGGGCACGGGCACTTCATCGGCACGTACGGCCTGCTGGCCCTCACCGTCCTGCTGTTCCTGCTCTTCTCCGTCCTCCTGCCGGACACCTTCCCCACGCTGGACAACGTCTCCTCGATCCTTTCCAACCAGTCGATCCCCGCCATCCTGGCGCTCGGTGTGACGATCCCCATCGCGAGCGGCAAGTTCGACCTGTCCATCGGCTACGGCCTGGGCCTGGCACACGTCATGGTGCTGTTCCTCATCGTCGAGAAGGGCTGGCCCTGGCCGCTCGCCTGCCTCACGGTCGTCGCCGGAGGGACGCTGGCCGGCGCCGTGAACGGGGTCATCGTCGAGTTCGCCCGCATCGACGCCTTCATCGCCACGCTCGGCACCGGCAGCATCATGTACGCGATCACCGGCTGGATCACCGACGGGGGCCGGATCGTCCCCGGTCCCGACGGCCTCCCGGCCGCCTTCACCGACCTCTACGACGCCCGGTTCCTCGGCCTGCCGGTCCCCGCCTTCTACGTCCTCGGCCTCGTCGTCGTCATCTGGCTGATGCTGGAGCGGCTGCCGTTCGGCCGGTACCTGTACGTCATCGGCTCCAACCCCCGCGCCGCCGAGATCCTCGGCATCCGCACCCACCGGTACTGCGTCTACGCCTTCGCCTGCTCCAGCACGGTCGTCGGGTTCGCCGGCGTGCTGCTCGCCGCGCAGCAGCAGATCGGCAACCCGAGCGTCGGCCTGGACTACCTGCTGCCCGCGTTCGTCGGAGCCCTGCTCGGCTCCACCGCGATCAGGCCGGGCCGGGCCAACGCCATCGGCACCCTCGTGGCCGTGACCGTACTGGCCGTCGGACTCGCCGGGATCGGCCAGCTCGGCGCCCAGTTCTGGGCCACCCCGCTGTTCAACGGCTGCACGCTGCTCATCGCGGTCGGCCTGGCCGGCTACTCGGCCCGGCGGCGGCTGCGCACCGACGCCGTCGCGACGGCGGACGACGGCGGCACCGGCACCGCCACCGGCACCCCCTAAACAAGCTCAGGAGCACCGTGTACCCGAAGTACCCGAACCGCAGGACCGCCCTCGCGGCGGCCGCCCTGCTGGCCGCGGCCGCCGGCGCCACCGCCGGGTGCGGGGGCGGGAGCGGCGGCCCGTCGAACGTCACCGGTCCGTCCGCCGCCGGGTGCCCGGCCGTCCTCCAGGAGGCCAAGGCGGCCGTCCAGCGGGCCGAGAGCACCGACACCGCGTGGAACGGACCCACCAGCGGTCCCGAAGCGGTCCCCGGCAAGACCCTCGTCTACGTCGCGCAGACCATGACCAACCCGGGCGTCGCCGGAGTCGCGAAGGGCGTACGGGAGGCCGCGCAGGCCATCGGCTGGAAGGTCCGGGTGATCGACGGGGAGGGCACGCCGGCCGGCATCCAGGCGGCGCTCAGCCAGGCGGTCACCCTCAAACCCTCGGGCATCGTCATCGGCGGCTTCGATCCCCGGCTGACCTCGCAACAGGTGGCGCGGGCCGAGGCCGCCGGGATCCCCCTCATCGGCTGGCACGCGGTCAGCGCCCCCGGCCCGAGCACGAACCCCCGGCTCTTCACCAACGTCACCACGAAGGTGGAGGAGGTGGCGAAGGCCAGCGCCGACTGGGTCATCGCCCGCTCCGACGGGGCCGCCGGGGTCGTCGTGTTCACCGACGACTCGATCCCGTTCGCCGCTACGAAGTCCAAGCTGATCGAGCAGCGGCTCGCCGCCTGCCCGGGCGTCAGGCTCCTGGCGCACAAGAACATCCCGATCCCCGACGCGAGCCGGCGCACCCCCCAGGAGGTCGCCTCGCTGCTGTCCCGGCTCCAGAAGCGGTGGACGTACTCCGTCGCCATCAACGACCTCTACTTCGACGATGCCGCGCCCGCCTTCCGCGCCGCCGGCAAGCCCGGCGCCGGGCCGCCCTTCAACATCGGCGCCGGGGACGGGGACCCGTCCGCCTTCCGGCGCATCAACAGCGAGCAGTTCCAGGCCGCCACCGTCCCCGAGCCGCTCTCCCAGCAGGGCTGGCAGATCGTCGACGAGTTCAACCGCGCCTTCGCCGGGCAGCCGGCCAGCGGATACGTGGCTCCCGTCCACATCGCGACGGCCGAGAACAGCGCCGGGGCCACCTCCTGGGACCCCGAGGGCTACCAGGAGGCGTACGAGAAGATCTGGCACGGCTGACCCGGTCGTGTTGACATGGATGCGCGCCTCACGGCCGGTGGGGGCGCCCGCGCAGCCGCTTGTAACCCTGGGGCGGCACCGCCCGTCACATGTGCGCAACAGGGGTTTCCTACGTTGGGCGCCACGGGATCGACCTGCACACGGCCGCGGCGCCCGGGGACCTGGGGGTCGGCCGGTGTTCTCCGAGGAGGTCTCCTGTGTCCGAGACGGAAGCGGCGGACGGACGCCTGCGGAAGGCGGTGGCCGCAGCCGCAGGGGAAGCGGCCACCGGACCCGTACGGACGGTCTGCTCCTATTGCGGCGTCGGCTGCGGGATCGTGCTGGACATCGCCCGGGGCGCCGACGGCCGCCGTACGGTGGCCAAGGCGGCCGGCGACAAGCGGCACCCGGCCAACGCCGGGCGGCTGTGCACCAAGGGCGCCACCCACGCGGACCTGCTGGCGGCGCCCGGCCGGCTCGGGACCGCCCTGGTCCGCGAAGAACGGGGCGCCGAACCCGCCGCCGCGGACGTGGACGCGGCCATCACCCGGACGGCCCAGCGGCTGCGGGCCGTCCTCGACGCGCACGGCCCCGACGCGCTGGGCCTGTACGTCTCGGGCCAGATGTCCCTGGAGGCCCAGTACCTGGCCAACAAGCTCGCCAAGGGGTTCCTGCGCACGAACCGGATCGAGTCGAACTCCCGGCTGTGCATGGCGAGCGCCGGCAGCGGCTACAAGCTCTCGCTGGGCGCCGACGGGCCGCCCGGCTCGTACGAGGACTTCGAGCGGGCCGACGCCTTCTTCGTGATCGGCGCCAACATGGCCGACTGCCACCCCGTCCTCTTCCTGCGGATGATGGACCGGATCAAGGCCTCCGGAGCCAAGCTGATCGTCGTCGACCCCCGGCGCAACGCCACCGCCGACAAGGCGGACCTGTTCCTGCAGATACGGCCGGGCACCGACCTCGCCCTCCTCAACGGGCTGCTGCACCTGCTCGTCGAGGACGGCCGGACCGACCCCGCCTTCATCGCCGAGCACACCGAGGGCTGGGAGGACATGCCCGCCTTCCTGCGGGACTACCCGCCCGCGACGGTCGCCGAGATCACCGGGATACCGGAGGCGGACATCCGGCTGGCCGCCCGCTGGATCGGCGAGGCGGACGAGTGGATGAGCTGCTGGACCATGGGGCTCAACCAGTCCACCCACGGCACGTGGAACACCAACGCCCTGGTCAACCTGCACCTGGCCACCGGGGCGATCTGCCGCCCCGGGAGCGGCCCCTTCTCCCTGACCGGCCAGCCCAACGCCATGGGCGGCCGGGAGATGGGTTACATGGGACCGGGCCTGCCCGGCCAGCGATCGGTCCTCGTCGACGCGGACCGGCGCTTCACCGAGGAGCTGTGGGGGCTGCCGCAGGGCACCTTGCGCACCGACGTCGGGCGCGGCACCGTCGAGATGTTCGAGAAGATGGCGGCCGGCGAGATACGGGCGTGCTGGATCATCTGCACCAACCCGGTCGCCTCCGTCGCCAACCGCAGTACGGTCATCAAGGCCCTGGAGACCGCCGAACTGGTCATCACCCAGGACGTGTTCGCGGAGACCGAGACCAACGCGTACGCCGACATCGTGCTCCCCGCCACCCTCTGGGCGGAGGCGGACGGCGTGATGGTCAGTTCCGAGCGCAACCTCACCCTGGTCCGGGGCGCCGTCGACCCGCCCGGACAGGCCCTGCCCGACTGGCGGTTGATCGCCCGCGTCGCCTGCGAGATGGGATTCGCCGAGGCGTTCACGTACGAGAGCGCCGAGGAGGTCTTCGAGGAGCTGCGGCGGGCCTGGAACCCCACGACCGGCTGGGACCTGCGGGGCGTCTCGTACGAGCGGCTGCGCGGCGGGCCGGTGCAGTGGCCGGCCGCCCCGGGCGGACCGGACCGCAACCCGGTCCGCTACCTCAACGACGGCGTCAGCCAGACCCTGGCCGAACGCCCGGACGGCAGCCGTCCGCGCCTGGTCTTCCCCACCGCCTCCGGGCGGGCCTCCTTCTTCGCCCGCCCTCACCTCCCGGCCGCCGAACTCCCCGATGACGACTATCCGTTCGTCCTGAACACCGGGCGCCTCCAGCACCAGTGGCACACCCTGACCAAGACGGGCAGGGTCGCCAAGCTGAACAAGCTCAACCCGGGCCCGTTCGTGGAGATCCACCCGCAGGACGCGGCCGCCCTCGGCATCGCGGAGGGCGACGGGGTGGAGGTGGCCTCGCGGCGCGGCCGGGCGGTCCTGCCGGCCGTCGTCACCGACCGGGTGCGGCCCGGGAACTGCTTCGCCCCGTTCCACTGGAACGACCTGTTCGGTGAGTACCTCAGCGTCAACGCGGTCACCAACGACGCCGTCGACCCCCTTTCCTTCCAGCCCGAGTTCAAGGTGTGCGCGGTGACGCTGGCGCGGACGCGGGTACCGGTCACCGCGACCGCTCCCTCCACCGAAGCCGCGGGCGGGTCCGCCGGCGCCGCCGCGGCCGGCGGGACCGGCCCGGGCCGCACCACGACGACGCTGATGCACCCCGTGACCGTCCGGCCGGCGACCGCGGTCCCCGCCCTCACCTCCCTGTTCGGGCTGGACGGGCACACGCCGCCCGCCCTCTCCGACCGGGAGCGCCAGTACCTCGCGGGATTCCTCGCCGGGCTCGCCTCCACCCCGCCCGGTACGGACGTCCCGCTCCTGCCCGTCGGCGCCCCCTTCGAGGACGGGCACTCGCTCTGGGTCGACGGGGTGCTCGCCGGCACGTACTCCCGTACGGCGACGGCCCTCGGCGTGGTGCCCGCGTCCGCCGCTCCGGCCGCGGCGCCGCCGCCCTCCGCCCCGGCACCGGACCCCGCCACCGCGGGTACCCCGACCCGGCAGACGGTGGTCCTGTGGGCCTCCCAGACGGGCAACGCGGAGGACCTCGCCGCGACCGTCGGGGCGGCGCTGGCCCGGGACGGCTCCGCGGCGGCCGTGCACGGCATGGCCGACCGGTCGCCCGCTTCCCTCGCGCCCGGCACGGATCTGCTGGTCGTCACGAGCACCTTCGGCGACGGCGAAGCCCCGGACAACGGGGCCGGGTTCTGGGAGGCGCTCAGCGCGGCCGACGCGCCCCGGCTGGAGGACGTCCGGTACGCGGTGCTCGCCCTCGGGGACTCCTCGTACGAGGCCTTCTGCGGTCACGGCCGCCGGCTCGACCAGCGCCTCGAAGAGCTCGGGGCCCGGCGCCTGCTGCCCCGCGTGGACTGCGAGCCCGACTACGAGGAGTCCGCCGGCCGGTGGCTGGAGCAGATACGCGGCGCCCTGGAGGCCGGCGCCGCTCCCCCGGTGACGGCCGCCGAGCGGCCCCGGCCCGCCGCGGCCTCCGGCAGGGCCGCCGCCCGGCACACCGCCCGGCTGTCCGGCAACCGGCTGCTGAGCCTGGCCGGCGCCACCAAGGAGGTCAGGCGGTTCACCTTCGACCTCGGCGAGGACGGCCCGGTGTACGAGGCGGGCGACGCCCTCGGCGTCCAGCCGGTCAACTGCCCGGAGCTGGTGACGGAATGGCTGGCCGCGACCGGCCTGGCCGCGGATGCCGAGGTCGCCGTACCCGGGCACGACCGGCCCATGACCTTCGCCCGGGCCCTGCACCGGCACCTGGACATCACCCGTGTCACGCCCGACCTGCTGCGCTTCATCACCGAGCGCACCGGCGACCGCAGGCTCCGGCAGCTGACGCGCCCCGACAACAAGGACGGCCTGGCCCGCTGGATCTGGGGACGCCAGCCCGTTGACGTCCTGGCCGAGTTCCCGGTCCGGCTCGGCGCCCAGGAGTGGGCCGAGCGTCTCAAACGGCTCCAGCCGCGCCTGTACTCCATATCCTCCAGCCCCCTCGTCGACCCGCGCGAGGTCAGCCTCACCGTGTCGGTCCTGCGCTACGAGGGTCCCCGCCGCCACCCCCGCAAGGGCGTGGCCTCCACCTTCCTCGCCGACGCCGGACCGGGCAGTCCCGTACCGCTGTTCGTCCAGCGCTCGGCGCACTTCCGTCCGCCCGCGAGCCCCGATACACCGGCCGTGATGGTCGGCCCGGGCACCGGGATCGCCCCGTTCATGGCCTTCCTGGAACACCGCCGCGCCCTCGGCCACCACGGCGGGAACTGGCTGTTCTTCGGCGAGCAGCGCCGGGCCACCGATTTCTACTACCGCGAGGAGCTGGAGGAGCTGCACCGGCACGGCACGCTCAGCCGTCTGGACCTGGCCTTCTCCCGCGACCAGCGGGCCAAGGTCTACGTCCAGGACCGGATGCGCGAACAGGGCGCCGCGTTGTGGTCCTGGCTCCAGGAGGGCGCCCACTTCTACGTGTGCGGTGACGCGAGCCGGATGGCCAAGGACGTGGACCGGGCGCTGCGCGACATCGCCGTGGCCCACGGCGGCCTGACGGAGGACGAGGCCGCCGCGTACCTGAAGCAGCTCTCCGCCGAGAAGCGGTACGCCCGCGACGTGTACTGACGGGGGCGGTGCCGGACCTGGGCTCAGAACCAGTTGATGGTGAGGGGGAAGGTGGTGGTGGCGGTGGCTGTGGTGGAGTCGGTGGCGGTTGCGGTGATCTGGAGGGTTCCGGTGGTCCAGGG
>NZ_LGDB01000228.1:0-39516 GCF_001279655.1 Streptomyces sp. WM6372
GGTTCCCGCAGCTGGCGGAGGTGGAGTTCGTGGTCGCGGACGTGCCGGGGCCGCCGGGCGGCCCGGACACGGGCTGGAACGACGAGGCGGTGCCGCTCGGGGCGCTGTCGGAGGCGGACGGCCAGGGGCGGCCGGCCCGGGTCGTGGTGTTCCGGCGGCCGGTGGAGATCCGGACGAAGAGCCGGGACGAGCGGGCGCTGCTGGTGCACGAGATCGTGGTGGAGCAGGTGGCGGAGCTGCTGGGGCTGTCCCCGGAGACGGTGGACCCGCGGTACGGCCAGGACTGACGGGCGGTCCGGCCGTACCTCTCGTACGGCTCGCTAGTCGGTCAGGACCGTGAGGTCCTGGGCGGCCTTGGGGACCGAGACCATCGCGTGGTCGTCCGACAGCGGCTGGATCGTGAACATCGGGATCCCTTCGTGCGGCAGGGTCAGCGTCCGGGCCGCGTACACGGGCCCGCCGGAGACCGTCTCGACCGTCAGTGCGTAGGCGCCCTTGGCCCCCGCCGGGGCCAGCGACACCGCCTGCGTCGTGCCCGCCTTGACCGTGAACTCCTTCGAGGCCGGCTCCCCGGCCTCCGTGCCCGCCGAGGCCGTCACCTTGACCTTCGCGTCCGTGCCTCCCGCCACCGTCAGCGAGAGGACCGTCGCGTTCTCGTCGGCCCGGTCGTCGGCGACCGTGGCCCGCGTCCCGACCGGCCCGGCCGCCGGGACGAAGGCCAGCTCCTGCTTGGCGCCGCTGCCGCGGACCACGCGTACGGCGGCCACCACCGGTACGGCCTTCTTGCCGTTCGCCGGGACCAGGACCAGCGAGCCCGCCTCGCCGCGGGTCACGTCCTTGAGGTCGACGCTCGCGGTCATACCGCCCTTGAGGTGCAGCTGCTCGTTGTCCGCCGGGCTGATCGAGCCGTTCGGCCCGGCCAGCTTGAGGGTGAGGTCCGCGTCCTCCTCGCCCGGTGCGAAGGCCACCAGCCGTACGGAGGTGGCGTCCGCGGGGATCCCGGGCAGCACGAGCGAGCCCGCCGGGTCGGCGGAGGCCGACAGCCAGTCGGCGCCCACCCCCTCCTCCCCGACCTGCACGGAGGCGCCGACCCGGCCCGCACGGGTCGTCACATGGGCGGTGACGTCCGGGAGCTGCATGCCGGGGGCCAGCGAGGCCAGCGAGACGGCCTTGGTGGACTTGGGGTCGATCCGGATGTTCTCGCCGGTGCCGCCGTCGGACTTGACCGCCCCGTCCGGGCCGAACATCTTGATGTCGATCACGGCCGCGGTGTCGTCCGGGTTGGTGAGGTGCACGTAGTCCTCGCGCCCCTTGGCCGTGCTCGCGCCGGGGAACCAGAAGTCGGTGCCGGGCGTGGTGCAGCCGACGCCCAGGACGCCGCGCGCCCGGCCGACCGTGACCTTCGTGGTCTGCTGTGCGGTCCAGCCGGGGGCCAGGATCCCGTCGGCGACGCCCGTCAGCGCGGGCGCCCCGGCGCCGGAGGCGGTGGTCCCGGCCGGCTTGCCGCGCTCCTTGAGCTCCAGCACCGGCTTGGCCTCCTTGGTCGCGCCGAGGAGGCGGGCCGCGCCCTTGCCGCCCCCGGCGGCGCCGGGGGTGACCGCCGTGTACGTGGTCTCCGCGATGTCCGAGGAGCTGGGCGCCGGGCAGACCAGCGCGGAACGCTCCACCGGCATCCGGGCGGCGGCCGCGGGTTTGGCGTCGGCGGCCGGGGCGGCGGGGGCCGTGAGGTAGCCGACGCCGGTGACGGCCGCCAGGGCCGCGGCCACCGCCGCGAGCGTCAGGGGTGCGCGCTGCTTCACTGCTGGGGGCTCCCGTCCGGACGCTGCTCGTGCTGTCCGTAGGTGTCGTACGGCTGCTCGTACGGCGGGTAGGGGTACGGCTGCCGTGGCTCCTGCTGCGGATACGCCTGCGGGTCCTCGTAGCCCTGCTGCTGCGGGTACGGGTACTGCTCGTACCCGGGGGCCTGGGCGGGCGCGGGCACGTACGGCTGCTGGGGCTGCTGGGGCTGCTGGGGCTGCTGCTCGTACGCGTAGCCCTGGTCGCCGTACGCCTGGTACGCGTACGCGTCCTCCCCGTACACCGGCTGCGCCGGGATCTGCGCGTACGGGTCGGCGACCGCGCCCGAGGGCTCCTCGGCGGCGGCCGGAGCGGCCGCCGCCGACTGCGCCTCCGCGCGCAGCCGGCGGGCCCGGCGGCCCTCGCCGGCCTCGCCCGCGGCGGACCGGTCGGCGGCCTCGGCCTCCTCCTCCGGCAGGTCGTCGTCGAGGCGTGCCCGGCGGCCCGGCAGGGCCATCACGAGCAGGACGAGGGCGAGCAGGCCCTGGGCCCAGTGCCAGACGGTCCGGGTCAGCGCGTCCGCGTGGACGAGGTCGAGGCGGCCGCCGGCGGCGGGCAGTTCGAAGCCCTGGGCCCAGCCGTCGAGGGTCTTGGTCTTGAGGGGCTTGCCGTCGAGGGTGGCCTGCCAGCCGGGGGCCGCCCGGTCGGCGATGCGCAGCACGCGACCCGCCTCGCCCGCCGGGATCTTGGTGTGGACCTCGACGGGTCCGGAGGCGACCGGGATGGGCGCCTCGCCCGGCTTGCCGGAGAGGATGGCGGCGCGGGCGACCTGGCGGTCCACCCGCCACAGGGCGCTGCCGTCGAGCTGGCTGAGGCGGCTGAGGCCCGGGGTGGCGTCGAGGACCTTGCGCATCTGCTGCGGGGCGCCGTCGCGGACCAGGATGTAGCGGACCGCGAACCCGCTGAGCTGGTCGCTCTGGTCGGCGCCGGAGCCGGCGACGAGGCTGGAGACGACCTTGTCGAGCTGCGGGCTGCTGCCGGCCGCGGCGGCGAGTTCGGCGTCGCCGAGGCGGCCGCCGGAGCCGCGGACCAGGGTGTACGAGACGGTGGCGGGCGAGGCGCCGCCGAGGACGAGGGTGCGGGCCTGGTCGCGGGTGCCGCTCTCCTCGGCGACGAACGCGGGGACCTGGACCGGGTCGCGCCGCTCCAGCGGGCCGTCGGCGCCGCTGATCATCCAGCCGGCCGCGCCGAGCAGCGGGCCGGCTGCCGCGGCGAGCGCGATCAGGGCGGCGAGCGGCTGGCGCCAGCCGAAGCTGCTGGCGGCGACCCGCTCCTTGGCGCCCTCGGCGCCGACGACGGCGGCGGCGAGCAGGGCCAGTCCGTAGAGGAGGGTGGCGGGCCCGGCCCAGCCGGTGCGGTTGACGACCACGGCCAGCAGCAGCGCGGCGAGGGCGGCGGCCCAGGCGGTGCGGACGGCGAACTGCCGCTCGCCGCGCAGCAGGGCGGCCAGGGCGGCGAGCACGATGCCGATGAGCAGCAGGCCGCCGGCGGTCCGGGGGCCGCCGGGGCTGATGCCGAGCAGGTCCAGGGCGGTGGCCGAGCCGGAGCCGTACGGCAGGCCGGCCTCGCGCAGGAGCCGGTCGGGGTGCGTGAGCAGGCTCAGCGACCAGGGGGCGAGCACGAGGAGCGGGACGGCGAGCGTGGCGAGCAGCCGCAGGCCGTACGTCTTCCACTCGGCGCGGCGCTGGGGGTCCCCCCGGCGAAGCCAGGGGGACACGAGGGCGGCGGTCCCGAGGACGGCGGCGAGCGGCCAGACGACGGGGGTGAAGGCGGTGGCCAGGGTCAGCAGGAGGGTGTACGTCCACACCGGGCGCCAGCCGGCCCGCTCCTCGCCCGCTCCCCCGGCGCCGAAGCCGAAGGCGGCGACGGCGGAGCGGGCGATGAGCGGCAGCAGGATCGCGAGGACGGCGGTGCCGAGGCGGCCGCCGGCCAGGGCGCCGGTGACGGCGGGCAGGAAGGCGTAGGCGACGGCGGCCCAGGCGCGCAGCAGCCGGGATTCGACGAGCGGCCGGGAGGCGAAGTACGCGGTGAGCCCGGCGAGCGGGACCGAGCAGACGAGCAGCAGGGTCAGCGCGGCGCTGGTGGAGCCGAACAGCACGGTGGCGAAGGCGCCGAGGACGGCGAGGTAGGGGGGTGCTCCGGCGGTGGAGCCGGCGGCGACGGGCTGCCAGTCGTCGGTGTAGGCCCGCCAGAGGGCGAGTCCGCTGTCGGGGGCGGGCAGCAGGGCGCCGCCCATGAGGGAGCCGCCGCCGAGCAGGGCGCGGCAGGCGATGACGGAGACGAGCAGGAGGAGGGCGAAGAGGACGGGCGCGGGGTTGCGGGCGATCCGCTTCAGGCGCGCGAACTGTTCGATCTCCAGGTAGTCGGCGTCGTCGCCGCCGGGGCCGGATTCGACGGCTCCGCCGTGCCGGCCGACGGCGGCCGTGTCGGTGTCGCGGTCGGCGCCGAAGTAGCCGGCGAGCTGTTCGGCGTTGGCCCGCACGCTCGCGCCCGGGGGCGGGAAGAGGGGGCGCAGTTCCTTGGCGGGTACGGCGGGGCGGCCGCGTCTGCGGCGGGCGCCGAGGATCCGGCCGGGGCGCAGCAGGGTGGCGAGGAGGCCGGTGATCTCGTCGACGGCCTGGCCGGGGGCCTTGCCGATGAGGTAGGCGAGGGTGCGGAGCACGGTGCCGACGAGCAGGCGCAGCAGGACGTACGGCAGGGCGGGGCCGGAGCTGTTGGCGAGGACCGTGTAGACGGCGCCGGCCTTGTCGACGCGGTGCGGGCTGGAGCTCGTACGTCCGGCGCAGTCGACGGTGCGGCGCTCGCGGGCGGCGGCCTCGGCGTGGCGCAGGACTGCGTCGGGGGCGACGAGGACGGTGTGGCCGGCGCTCTGGGCGCGCCAGCAGAGGTCGACGTCGTCGCGCATGAGCGGCAGGCGGCGGTCGAAGCCGCCGAGGGCTTCGTACACGTCGCGGCGTACGAGCATGCCGGCGGTGGAGACGGAGAGGACGGGGCGGACCTGGTCGTGCTGGCCCTGGTCCTGTTCGCGGCGGTCGAGGCCGGTCCAGCGGCGGCCGCTGCGGGCGATGGTGACGCCGGCTTCGAGGAGCTGCTTCTTGTCGTACCAGCCGCGCAGCTTGGGGCCGATGACGGCGGCGTCGGGGTTCTCGTCGGCGACGCGGAGCAGTTCGGTGAGGGCGTCGGGCTCGGGGGCGCTGTCGTCGTGGAGCAGCCAGAGCCACTGGACGGGTTCGCCGTGGGGGAGTTCGGGGATGTCGTAGGCGTCGTCGCGCCAGGTGCGGCTGACGGGGTCCCAGCCGCTGGGGCGCTTGAGGTACGGCAGGTCCTCGGCGGTCAGGGTGCCGGCGCTGCGGGTGGCTTCGTCGACGGCGGCGCCGAAGCCGGTGCGGCGGGCGAGGTGGAGGACGCGGTCCTCGCCGAGGGCCTCGCCGAGCAGGCGCGCGGAGTCGTCGGCGCTGCCGGTGTCGGCGGCGACGTGGCTCTGGGCGGGGCGTTCCTGGCCCAGGAGGCCGGCGAGCGTTTTGGGCAGCCAGCGGGCGCCGTCGTGGGCGACGAGGACCGCGGTGACGACGTGCCGGGGGAACTCGGGTGTGGCGGCAGCCTGGTGGGAGGCCGTCGACTGGCTGTGCAGGGACATCGCTCTACTGGCCCTCCGGCCTGGGGGTCCCCCCGGACGCGGTCCGGGGAGTGGATCCGGGGGTGGTGTGCTCCCGGAGGCTGCTGGACAGCGCCCCACACTAACGGCTGGAAACACAGCGGTCCGCCTCCTGCGGGGAAGGTGCAGGAGGCGGACCGTTTGCTCTGCTCGTTGCTCTGTTCTGCGTGCTGTTCCGCGCGGTGTTCCGCACTGCGGGCTGCGCGATGGGCCGCGTACGGCCGTGCGTTGCCGTGCGTTGCGCCGCGTTGCGCTGCGTGCTCAGACGGCGGCCTTTTTCAGCCGTCGGCGTTCGCGCTCGGAGAGGCCGCCCCAGATGCCGAACCGTTCGTCGTTGGCGAGTGCGTACTCAAGGCATTCGGAGCGGACTTCGCAGGCGAGGCAGACCTTCTTGGCCTCGCGGGTGGAGCCGCCCTTCTCGGGAAAGAAGGACTCGGGGTCGGTCTGGGCGCACAGAGCGCGCTCCTGCCATCCGAGCTCTTCGTCCGCCTCCTCGACCAGCAGTTCCTGAAACAGCTCGGTCATGTGCGCCCCTCGCTCTGTCTGTGCGTCCCCGTGGTGTTGTCGTTACTCATCGCTACGTAACGACACGAGTGAAATTACAAGTGGGCCGCTCCCGGCCAGTCAAGCCGAGATCTGCTATTGGGCCCCTTATTCACTCTGCGGAACCAAGCGTATGCAGAAAGTGTTCATATCGCCAAAAATCGTGACACATGCATCCGGTGCTCCACGGGCCCGGTGTTCACCCGCAATCGACGTGCCACTCCGCAGTGCGGTTGCGATCAAGCCAAAGAAGCGGCGCAGATCACATTTCGATCACGGGGCGGCGCGTCGGGTTTGGGCGGGGGCTGGTGTGGCAGCGGCGGGATGTGGAGCGCCACCTCCCCTGCATCGGCTTGCACAAACCTTTCTTCCAGCACGGCAACCGGATCAGATGAAACTTTTGCGGCCATACGAGGCATTGGGTTGACAGTCGGGCCTTCGACCCGGTCTCCTTGTCCCCATGTCAGTGACCTCGACCGCCGCCCGGACCCCCATTCGTGGGTTCCTGAGTGCTGTCCAGGTTCGCTGTCGCTGTTGCAGCTGTTGATGTCTCCGGAGCCTCGGCTCCCTTGAGCTCCGGCCACCCCCACAGCGACCGCCAGCACGACTGACATCCGTCGAGGACACCCCCACCGATGAACAGCACGCCGCTCAGCACCCCCCTCACCGCTCCCGCCACCACGCCCGTCGCCGCGCCCGTCGCCGTCGAGAGCGACCTCCAGATCGCCGGCGACATCCTCTCCGTCCAGCACCTCCTCCAGCCCGCCCGCGAACACCCGGCCACCGTCGCCGAGTTCGTCGGCCTCGCCCGGTCCATCGCCGCGAACCGCGCCGAGTGGGAACACCTGGTCGAGTACGACGCCACCACCCGCTGGTACCACCGGCTGCGCACGGGCCCCGGCTACGAGGTCTGGCTGCTCAGCTGGGTCCCGGGCCAGGGCAGCGGCCGCCACGACCACGGCGCCTCCTCCGGCGTCATGACCGTCCTCGACGGCGAGCTCACCGAGCACGGCCCGCGGCGCGGACCGCTCACCCTCGGCGCCGGCGCCCAGCGCGTCTTCGCCCCCGGCTACGCCCACGAGGTCGTCAACGACGCCCTCGACGGAGCCGTCAGCCTGCACGTCTACTTCCCGGGCCTGACCGAGATGCCGATGCACAGCTGCTCCCCGGCCCGGTCCGAGGCCCTCTCCGTCTGATCCCGCGCGCGCCCCGACACTCCCGCCCGCCGCCCGACCGCCACCCCCCAACGACAGCCCGCGGCTGACTGACAGACTGTCCGCATGCGCATTGTTGTTCTGGCCGGCGGCATCGGCGGCGCCCGCTTCCTCCGCGGCCTGGGGGCCGCCGTCCCCGACGCGGACATCACCGTCATCGGCAACACCGGTGACGACATTCACCTGTTCGGGCTGAAGGTGTGCCCCGATCTGGACACGGTGATGTACACCCTCGGCGGTGGCATCAACGAGGACCAGGGCTGGGGCCGCACCGACGAGTCCTTCACCGTCAAGGAGGAGCTCGCGGCGTACGGGGTCGGCCCCGACTGGTTCGGCCTCGGCGACCGCGACTTCGCCACCCACATCGTCCGTACGCAGATGCTCGGCGCGGGCTACCCGCTGAGCGCCGTCACCGAGGCGCTCTGCGACCGCTGGCAGCCCGGGGTCCGGCTGCTGCCCATGTCCGACGACCGCGTCGAAACGCACGTCGCGGTCACCGACCCCGAGACCGGCGAGCGCCGCGTCATCCACTTCCAGGAGTACTGGGTCCGGCTGCGCGCCTCGCTCGACGCCGAGGCCGTCGTACCCGTCGGCGCCGAGCAGGCCAAGCCCGCGCCCGGCGTGCTGGAGGCCATCGCGGCCGCCGACCTGATCGTCTTCCCCCCGTCCAACCCGGTCGTCTCGATCGGCACCATCCTCGCCGTGCCCGGCATCCGCGAGGCCGTGGCGGCCGCCGGGGCGCCCGTCGTCGGCCTCTCCCCCATCGTCGGGGGCGCGCCCGTGCGCGGGATGGCCGACAAGGTGCTCGCCGCCGTCGGCGTCGAGTCCACCGCCGCGGCCGTCGCCCGGCACTACGGCGCCGGACTGCTCGACGGCTGGCTCGTGGACACCTCCGACGCCGACGCGGTCGCCGAGGTGGAGGCCGCCGGGATCGCCTGCCGCGCGGTGCCGCTGATGATGACCGACCTGGCCGCCACCACCGAGATGGCCCGGGCCGCGCTGGCGCTGGCGGAGGCCTCCCGGTGAGCGTCACCGCCGCGTCCCCCGTCCCCTCGTACGAGGTGCGCGCCGTCGCCGGGATCCCGGAGGTCCGCCCCGGCGACGACCTGGCGCGGCTGATCGCGGCGGCCGGTCCCGCCCTGCGGGACGGGGACGTCCTCCTGGTCACCTCGAAGATCGTCTCCAAGGCGGAGGGCCGGATCGTCCGCGCCGAGTCCCGCGAGGACGCCATTGACGCCGAGACCGTACGGGTCGTCGCGCGCCGGGGCGCCCTGCGGATCGTCGAGAACCGGCAGGGGCTCGTCATGGCGGCGGCCGGCGTCGACGCCTCGAACACCGAGCCGGGCACCGTGCTGCTGCTGCCCGAGGACTCCGACGCGTCGGCCGCCGCGATCCGCGCCGGGCTGCGCGAGCTGCTCGGCGTCGACGTCGGCGTCATCGTGACCGACACCTTCGGACGGCCCTGGCGCTCCGGGCTCACGGACGTGGCGATCGGCTCGGCCGGGGTGCGGGTCCTGGACGACCTGCGCGGCGGTACGGACGACCGGGGCAATCCGCTGAGCGCGACGATAGTGGCGACGGCGGACGAGCTGGCCGCGGCCGGGGACCTGGTCAAGGGCAAGGCGGCCGGGCTGCCGGTGGCCGTCGTACGCGGGCTGGGGCACCTGCTCGGCGGGGGTTCGACGGCGGCCGACCTGGTGCGGGCGCCGGCCGACGACATGTTCCGGCTGGGCACCTCGGAGGCGGTACGGGAAGCCGTGACGCAGCGGCGCACCGTACGGGCCTTCACGGACGAGCCGGTGGACCCGGGCGCGGTGCGCCGCGCGGTGGCCGCGGCGGTGACCGCCCCGGCTCCGCACCACACGACGCCGTGGCGGTTCGTCCTGCTGGAGTCGGCCGGGGCGCGGCTGGAGCTGCTGGACGCGATGCGCGACGCCTGGGTCGAGGACCTGCGGCGGGACGGCAAGTCCGAGGAGTCCATCGCGAAGCGGGTCCGGCGGGGCGACGTCCTGCGGGGTGCCCCGTACCTGGTCGTCCCGTGCATGGTGACGGACGGGGCGCACGACTACGGGCACGCCCGGCGCGATGCGGCGGAGCGGGAGATGTTCGTGGTCGCGATGGGCGCGGGCGTGCAGAACTTCCTGGTCGCGCTGGCCGGGGAGCGGCTGGGCTCGGCGTGGGTGTCCTCGACGATGTTCTGCCGGGACGTGGTGCGCAAGGTGCTCGGGCTGCCGGAGGGCTGGGACCCGATGGGGGCGGTGGCGGTGGGCCATGCCGCGGCGGCTCCTGCGGAGCGGCCCGCGCGGTCGGCCGAGGAGTTCATCGAGGTCCGGTAGACGCCCCCGGTCACAGCACTAGAAGCGGGCGATGTCGCTGCGGTACATGCGCGGGGCGCGGCGGGGCGGGACGCGGCCCGCGAGGAGGATCAGGCGGGCGGCGCGGTGGCGCTGGCCCGCGTACGGGGCCAGCAGCTCCAGCATCCGCTCGTCGTCGGCGTCCCGCTCGCCCGTGAGCGCGTAGCCGATGATGCCGGGCAGGTGCAGGTCACCGGTGGTGACGGCGTCGGCGTCGCCGTTGCTGCGCTGGAGCGTCTCGGCGGAGGTCCACGGGCCGATGCCGGGAACGGCCTCCAGCCGGGCGGCGGCCCGCGGGAGCTCCATCGCGGCCGCCTCCTCCAGCCGGGGCGCGACCCGGGCGGCGCGCACGATGGTCGACGACCGCTTCATGTCCACCCCGGCCTGGTGCCAGCCCCAGGAGGGGATCAGCGCCCAGGTGCGGGCGTCGGGCACCACGTACAGCTCCTGGGGCCCGGGGGCGGGCTCCCCGTAGCGGCGCACCAGGCGGCGCCAGGAGCGGTAGGCCTCGTCGGAGGTGACCTTCTGCTCCAGGACGACCGGGATCAGGGATTCGAGGACCAGTCCGGTACGGGTGAGGCGCAGCCCCGGGCGGCTGCGGTGGCTGGCGTGGACGAGGCGGTGGCGGGGGACGAAGGCGGCGGGGTCGTCGCCGTCGCCGAGCAGGGCCGGGAGCGCGTCGAGCATCCAGGCGGCGCCGGGTCCCCAGGCTTCGGCGTGGACGGTGGCGGTGGCGGGGTCGGCGGTGACGCGGAGGGTGGCCGGGCCCTGGGGGGTCCGGCTGGTCTTCCAGACGGAGCCGTCGGGGGTGGTGCGGAAGGTGGGGTCGCCCGGGCCGCGGCGCAGCGGCCCGAGCGTGAGCCCGAGGTCCACCGGCCGCCCGGGAGCCCACTGCCGGACCAGGGCCCCGGCCCCGGTGGTGTCGCCCGTGGCGTGCTCCGCCGCGGGTCCGGCCGGGGGCGGGCCGCCGTCCGGCCGCGGTGGGGCGGCGGCGGGCGCGGCGGTGCGGCCGCCGCGGACGGCGGTGCGGGTGAGGGGGTCGAAGCGGCCGGCCATGCCTTGAGCGTAGCCCTGCGGGACGCCTTCTAGGGGCGGCCCTGGAGCTTCGCCGACGACGTGCGGGTGGGCGGCAGCTGCGCGTAGAGGAGCTTGCCCGGGCATTCGGTGGCGAAGCCGTCGCGGTGGCCCGAGATCACGTTCAGCTTGACGTTCGTGCCCTTCTTGAAGCGGTTGCCGCCGCCCGACTTCAGGGTGGTCTTCGCCCGCGGGTCCCTGTTGAACAGCCCCAGCTTCCACGCCGTGAGCTGCGCCACCGCCTTCACGGCGGCCGCCGGCGGGGCGGTGCTGGTGTAGGTGCCGAGCACCGCGACGCCCATGCTGTCCGTGTTGAACCCCATGGTGTGCGCGCCGAGCACCGCCTTGGCGACTCCGCCCGCCCGGCCCTCGTACACCGTGCCGCACTTGTCGACGGCGAAGTTGTAGCCGAGGTCGCGCCAGCCGCTGCTCACCACGTGGTAGCGGTACAGGCTGCGCAGCACCGCCGGGGCGTCCTTGCAGGCGTAGTTGTTCCCGGAGGCGCTGTGGTGGACGAAGGCCGCCTTGACGGTGCTCGTGTAGACGAAGCCCGACTCGCGCAGGGACTCGTCCGCTCCCCAGCCCAGCCGCGTCACGATCCGCGGTCGCGGGCCGATGTACGGGCGGGCCGCCGCGCTCAGGGTGCCCTCGCTGGCGAGGACGGCGTCGGCGGTGGAGTCGGCCTTGTCGAGCGCGGTGATCTCCTTCGCGCCGAGCGCGGCGAGCGGGACGTTGGCGGACGAGGACTCCGCCGTCTCGATGGTCATGCCCGGCAGGGCCACCACGTCGCCCTTGTCGTCGCCCTCGGGCTCGTCGGCGGTGCCGGAGGAGCCGTTCTTGGCGTCGACCACCGTCACCGGGTCCGTCGCGCCCGGGTCGACGAGTTCGATCCGCATGCCCGACGGGAGCCGGGCGCCCGCGCGGGTGGCCGCGGCTCCGGGTTCCGCCTGGACGCGGACCTCGATGCCGTCGGAGTCGCCGACCCACAGGGGGGCGGTGCTGCCGCGGACCCGGCCGGATCCGCTCTCCAGGGTGCCGAGGTCGGGGGCGTGTTCGCCGTTGTGGGTCTCGATGTCCTGCCAGTCGGACCAGGTCCCGGTCGCCACCGTGCGGGTGCGGACCTGGACCCGGCCGAACAGCTGGGTGCTCGCGTCGTCCCAGACGACGCCGACCAGCGAGAACCTCTTGACCTCGCGCGGCGGCAGCCCCCGGGTCTCGGGCAGCCGCGGCGAGGTGCTCATGCCGGGGACGCCGGGCGACCGGTCGGCCGCGGTACCCAGGGGGGCGAGCGGCAGCGACTGGGTGGACCCGGCGGGGGCGACGGGGGCGGCGGCCGCGCCCTGCGAAGGCGCGGCCAGGGCCGGAGTGGAGAGCGCGAGCGGCAGGGCCGCCAGGGCGGCAGCCGTCGCGACACCGATCGAGGAAGCAAGGAATCCACGCATGAAAGCGATGCTGAGCACAGTCACCACGAAGCGCCATCGGAGAACTGACGGCCCGTCCGATCCGGCCCGCGCGTCCCTCGCCCGTACGGAGGAGCCGACGCCCTCCGTACGGGCGAGGGTCCCGCGTAGGCTGGGGCGGGTGAACGCCACTGACCGCACCCCTGCCGACCTGCTGCGATCCGCGCTCGCCGCCGATCCGGGCCGCCCCCTCGTCACGTTCTACGACGACGCCACGGGCGAACGCGTCGAATTGTCCGTCGCCACTTTCGCCAATTGGGTGGCCAAGACCGCCAATCTGCTCCAGGGCGACCTGGGTGCCGAGCCCGGCGACCGGCTCGCACTGCTGCTCCCCGCGCACTGGCAGAGCGCCGTGTGGCTGCTCGCCTGCGACTCGGTCGGGGTCGTGGCCTCGGTGGGCGGGCGCCCGGACGACGCCGATCTCGTCGTCAGCGGGCCGGACACCCTGGAGGAGGCCCTGGCGTGCGACGGCGAGCGCGTGGCGCTCGCGCTGCGGCCGCTGGGCGGGCGCTTCCCGCAGCCGCCCGCCGGGTTCGCGGACTACGCGGTGGAGGTACCGGGCCAGGGCGACCGCTTCGCCCCCTTCGTCCCGGTGGAAGCCGACGGTCCGGCGCTGATCGTCGACGGCGAGGAGTTCACGCACGCGCAGCTCGTCGACCGCGCCCGCGAGGACGCGGCCAAGCGCGGCCTCGCCGCGGGCTCCCGCCTGCTGTCCGGCCGGGGCTACGACACGTGGGACGGCCTCTCGGCCGGCCTGTTCGCCTCGCTGGCCACGGGCGGCTCCGTGGTCCTGTGCCGCAACCTGGACCGCCTCGCCCCGGAAGCCCTGACCCAGCGCATCGAATCCGAACGCGTCACCCACACCGCCGAGTAGGACGGGTCCCGGCAGGAGCCGAGTGGTGTGGGTCTCGTCTCGTTCGGGGGTCGGGCGGGCGCTGACGCGGATGGGCTAACTTGGGACCCTCATAGGGCCCGAACCGGGTGGGGAGAAACAATTTTGGAAGCCATCCTGCTGGTCGGGGGGCAGGGGACGCGGCTGCGCCCCGTCACGGTCAACACCCCCAAGCCGATGGTGCGCGCGGCCGGTGTTCCGTTCCTCGCCCACCAGATAGCCAGGGCCGCCGCCGCCGGTGTCACGCACATCGTGATGGCCACCTGCTACCTCGCCGAGGTCTTCGAGCCGTACTTCGGCGACGGCTCCGCCTTCGGCGTCTCCCTCGAGTACGTCGTCGAGGACGAGCCGCTCGGCACCGGTGGAGCCATCCGCAACGCCGCGCGGCGGCTGACCGGCGGGCCGGACTCACCCGTCCTCGTCTTCAACGGCGACATCCTCACGGGCCTCGACATCGCCGGGCTCGTCGACTCCCACCGGGCGGCCGCCGCCGACGTCTCCCTGCACCTGGTGCGGGTCGAGGACCCGCGCGCGTTCGGCCTGGTCCCCACCGACTCCGAGGGGCGGGTGCTGGCCTTCACCGAGAAGCCGCAGACCCCCGAGGAGATCATCACCGACCAGATCAACGCCGGCTGCTACGTCTTCCGCCGCAGCGTGATCGACTCCATCCCGGCCGGGCGCCCCGTCTCCGTCGAACGCGAGACCTTCCCCGGCCTGCTCTCCTCCGGGGCCCGGCTCCACGGCGTCACCGAGAACACGTACTGGCTGGACCTCGGCAAGCCCGAGTCCTTCGTCCAGGCCTCCGCCGACCTCGTACGCGGAGTCGTCCCGTCCCCGGCCGTCCCGGGCCCGCGCGGCGAGTCCCTGGTGCTGCCGGGCGCCGAGGTGGCGGCCGGAGCCAAGCTGTCCGGGGGCACCGTCGTGGGCGCCGGAGCGCGCATCGGGGCGGGCGCGGTCGTCGACGGATCCATCGTGCTCGACGGCGCGGTCATCGGCGCGGACACCCAGGTGCGCGCCAGCCTGATCGGCGTCGGCGCCTCGGTGGGCCTGCGGACCGTACTGGACGGCGCGGTCGTCGGCGACGGGGCCGTCATCGGCTCGGACAACGAACTGCGCGCGGGTGCGCGGGTGTGGTGCGGGGCCGAACTGCCCTCCGCCGCCGTCCGCTTCTCCTCCGACCGGTAACGGCGTACGGAACGACACGACGGTGCCGCCGGCCCCACGGGGTCGGCGGCACCGTCGTGTCCGGCGGAGGGGGTCCGGCCATGAGCCGCCGGACACCCCCTAGTTGGCCTTGACCGTGACCTTCTCGTCGTTCTGGATCTGCTTGACGAGCTGCTGCACCTTCGCCTTGTCCCAGATCAGGTTGCCGCCGCGCTCGCCCGAGATCGGCATGTTCATCGACACGCCCTCGCCGCCGCTGATCCCCTTCATCGCGAAGAACATGTCGGCCAGGTCCCACAGGGACATGTCCTTGTCCACGATCAGCGTGTCCAGGCCCGCGCCCAGCACCGGGTACAGCTTGAACGGGTTGAGGATCGTGCCCGGCGTCGCCGCCTGGTTGGCCAGCGTCGACAGGAACTTCTGCTGGTTCTTCGTACGCGCCAGGTCCGACTCGGCGAACGCGTACCGGGTCCGGACGAAGGCCAGCGCCTGGCTGCCGTTGAGGGTCTGCTCGCCGGCCTTGAAGTCGGCGCCCGACTTCTCGTCCTTGAAGCCCTTCTCGATGTTCATGTCGACACCGCCGAGGGCGTCCACGATGTTCGCGAACCCGGCGAAACCGATCTCCGCGTAGTGGTCGATGCGCAGGCCCATGTTGTACTCCACGGTGCGCACCAGCAGTTCCGGGCCGTCGTCCGCGTACGTCGCGTTCAGCTTGGTGTGCTTGCCCGTGCCCGCGAACTTCTTCCCGGACTCGGAGCCGACGAAGGACGGGACCTCCACGTCCGAGTCGCGCGGCAGCGAGATCATCGTGTTCCCGCTGGAGCAGGCCGCCAGGATCATCATCGAGTCGGTGCGCTTGCCCTCGGCCGAGCCCGTGTGGAGCTTCTTCTTCTCCTCGTCGGACAGGCCCTCGCGGCTGTCCGAGCCCACGACCAGGTACGTCGTGCAGTCGCCCTCCTTCGGGCGCTCGATGACCTTGGAGAGGTCGACCTCGCGGCGCACCTTGGAGTCGGCCCAGAAGTACGTGCCGATCGTGGTCGCGAGCAGCGCCGTGACGAGCACGATCGAGCCGATCTTGATCCGCTTGCGCCAGTCCGGGGCCGGTCCGGCCGGCCGCCCCGGCCGCCCGCCGGGACCCCCGGGGCCACCGGGACCGGTGGGCGCGCCCGGGCCGCCCGGACCCGCCGGGGTGCTCTGCGGCCGCCCGTAGACCTGGCCGGTGTTGTAGCCGCTGTCGTAGCCGTACGAGTCGTGGGCCGGGGCCTGCTGCGGAGGTACCCCGTACGCGGGCGGCTGCCCGGGCCGGGCCGGCGGCTGCGCCGGTCGCTGCGGTTGCTGCTGCGGCGGCACCGGCCGCTGCTGCCGGCGCTGGACATGCGGCATACGCCGGGCACCCTCAGGCTGCGCCTGCGCGCTGCCGCGTCCGTACCGGTCGTCGCCGCTGTCGTTGCGCCCCTCGGGCCACTCGCTCATGCCGCCTAGGATGCCTGGCCGGACAGGGTGCCCGACAGCCCGGGCCGGGCTTCGTTCCGGTGCTGTTGCAGAGCTGATGCCTGCGCGTCGGCTTTAAGGTGGGCGCATGACAGAGATACCGGGCGCGACGGCCGGCGAACCCCAGGGCAAGCCGATCTCGGCCTCGCGGACCACGCTCAGCCACATCATGACGGCGAACGACACCAACCTCCTCGGCACGGTGCACGGCGGAGTGATCATGAAGCTGGTGGACGACGCGGCGGGCGCCGTCGCCGGGCGCCACTCCGGCGGCCCCGCCGTCACCGCGTCCATGGACGAGATGGCCTTCCTCGCCCCGGTCCGCGTGGGCGACCTCGTCCACGTGAAGGCCCAGTGCAACTGGACCGGCCGCTCCTCCATGGAGATCGGCGTACGGGTCCTGGCGGAGCGCTGGAACGAGTCCACCCCCGCCACCCAGGTCGGCAGCGCCTACCTCGTCTTCACCGCCGTGGACGCCGAGGGCAAGCCGCGCACGGTCCCGCCGGTGCTCCCCGAGACCGACCAGGACCGCCGCCGCAACCAGGAGGCCCAGATCCGCCGCACGCACCGGCTGGCCCGGCGCCGGGCGATCATGGCGCTGCGCGAGGAGCGCGCGGCCCAGGGCTTCGACGACGACTGAGCCCCGTCAGCGGCGGCGGAGCCCCGTCACCGGCGGCCGGGGCCCGTCACTTCCCGCAGATCACCTGGTCGCCCGTGACCACCCCGTACTGGCCCTGGTTCGGTTCCTCGGGCCGGACCGGCACCACCTTGCGGTAGTCCGCCCCGGCGATCACCAGTACCGTCCGCCCCTGGCCCGCCACCGCCCGCAGCTCGCTGCCGGGCAGCGCGGTCGACACCGTACGGGCCGAGCGGTCCCAGCGCGGGTCGTACGCGATCACCGTGCGCTTGACGTCGCGGCTCGCGCCGTTGCCCGGGGCCCGGGTGGTGTCGAAGCCGGTGGCGCGCAGCGCCGCGTCCACCCGCCCGCCGAGCCCGTCGATCCGGGTGCCGTTCTCCACCTGCACCCGGATCCGCTGCGGCGGTACGTCCACCGGCACCGCCGGCTGCTGCTGCGGCCGGCCCGCGGGCTGCCGCCCCGGGGCGGCGGGGGCCAGGGGCCGGTCCAGGCGCAGCGCCTCGAAGAGCTTCGCGGCCTTCGGGTCGTCCCACTTCACCGTCGAGCCGATGCCCTTGACGGGGTACGAGGGGTTCCCGATCGGGACCGAGGCGAACTCCGAGGACGCCGGGGTGAAATCGCGCAGGGCCTGCCCCAGGGCCAGCATCTGCTCCGAGCCGAAGCCCCGGTCGGCCCGGACCGAGCCCAGCAGCGTGGAGCTGACCTCCTTGAACTTCACCGGGTTCAGCAGCACCCCGCCGCCGGTGGCCTGCTTGATGAGGGCCGCCACGAACTTCTGCTGGCGCTGCATCCGGCCGAGGTCGGCGGCTCCGTCCACATGGCGCGAGCGCACGTACTGAAGGGCCTGTCCGCCGCTGAGCCGGTGGCTGCCCGGCAGCAGGTCCAGGCCGGTGTTCTGGTCGCGCAGGGCCTTGGCGGTGCAGATCTCCACGCCGCCCATCGCGTCGACCGTCTTCATGAAGCTGGTGAAGTCGACCTCCAGGTAGTGGTCGATCTTCACCCGGGTCATGCTCTCGACGGTCCGCACGGTCAGCTGGGGCCCGCCCTCCGCGTACGCCGCGTTCAGTTTCACGGGGTGCGGCCCGTGCTGCTTCCCGCTGGACTCGTCACGGTGCTCGGGCAGCTCGGCGTAGCTGTCGCGGGGCAGGCTGACCACGCTGGCCCGCTGCCGGTCGGCGGAGAGGTGCACCAGCATGACGGTGTCGGTGCAGTGGCAGGGGGCGCCGCCGAGGCGGTAGGCGCGCTTGTCCTCGGGGGTGATCTTGTCCCGTCCGTCGGTGCCGACCAGCAGGAAGTTCAGGCCGTGCCCGGCCTGCGGCCGGTTCTTCATGTCCTTGAACGGGTCCACCCGCTCGATCCCGGTGTCCAGGCCGGTCATCACCGCGTGCCCGATCGCCCCGGAGCCCAGTACCGCCACCGCCAGCCCGGCCGCCAGCCGTACCCCCCACCGGGGCCGGTCGTCCCCCCGGCGCCGGTCCGGAGCACCTCCGCGCCGCGCGCGCTGCGGCCGCGGGGGCCGGGCGGGTCGGGTGGGACGGTGCGGCTGGGGCACGGGGGACACCTCCGCGGGGGCAGCAGGGCCGACAGGAACGTACCGGACACATCGGAGCCGGACGCATCAGTTCCGGACACATCAGGCAGATCGTCAGAACAGTAGGCCCATACGATCAGCCGCTGTCCCTACCGATCATGCGGCGCGCACCCGTTTCCCCCGTACGCGGTAACGTGACACCGATACCCGACCTTGAAGGACCACATGCCCGCCCAGCAGCCCGCAGTCTCGGTGATCATGCCGGTGCTCAACGAGGAGCGCCACCTGCGTGACTCCGTCCGTCACATCCTCGGACAGGAGTACGCCGGTGAGATGGAGGTGGTGATCGCGCTGGGGCCGTCCAAGGACCGCACCGACGAGATCGCCGCCGAGCTCGTACGCGAGGACCCCCGCGTCGTCACCGTTCCGAACCCCACCGGCCGCACCCCGGCCGCCCTCAACGCCGCCATCAAGGCCTCGCGTCACCCGATCGTGGTACGCGTCGACGGCCACGGCATGCTCTCGCCGAACTACATCGCCACCGCGGTCCGCCTCCTGGAGGAGACCGGTGCGCAGAACGTCGGCGGCATCATGCACGCCGAGGGCGAGAACGCCTGGGAAGACGCCGTCGCCGCGGCGATGACCTCCAGGATCGGCGTCGGCAACGCGGCCTTCCACACCGGAGGCAAGGCCGGCCCGGCGGACACCGTCTACCTGGGTGTCTTCCGCCGCGAGGCGCTGGAGCGGGCGGGCGGCTACAACGAGGAGTTCATCCGCGCCCAGGACTGGGAGCTGAACTTCCGCATCCGCGAGGCCGGCGGGCTCATCTGGTTCTCGCCCGAGCTGAAGGTCCAGTACCGGCCGCGGCCGTCCGTACGGGCGCTCGCCAAGCAGTACAAGGACTACGGCCGCTGGCGGCACGTGGTGGCCCGCTACCACTCGGGCTCGATCAACCTGCGCTACCTCGCCTCGCCGACCGCCCTGTGCGCGATCGCCGCCGGTGTCGTGGTCGGCGCGGCCGTCAGCCCGTGGGGCTTCGTGGTCCCGGCCGGTTACCTCGCGGCGATCACCGCGGGCTCCATCCCGGCCGGCAAGGGGCTCTCCCTGAAGGCACGGGCGCAGATCCCGGTCGCCATGGCCACCATGCACATGTCCTGGGGCTTCGGCTTCCTGACCAGCCCGCGCTCGCTCGCGGCCAAGGTCATCGCGAGCCGCCGCCCGGCGGTGCGCCGGGACCTGGCCAGCGAGGTCTGAGCGGCCCGCGTACGTCCATGTGAAGGGGCCCGGTGGCGACAGCGCCCCCGGGCCCCTTCGTTGCGTACGGGTGCTACCAGGTGAAGCCCGGCTGGATCGCCATGCACTCCTTGTCGTCGTCCCCGTTGAGCGGACGGGCGGAGTCCGGGGCCTTGGTCGGGGCGGGCGGCGGCGGGGTCGGCGCGTTGCCGGTGCGCCAGTCCTTGCCGACGAACAGCACGATCCCGGTGACGTCCTCGGACTTCTCCACGGCGCTCGCCGGCAGGCCGAGCGCCGTGGCCACGGCCGCCGCGTCACCCGCCTGGTCGGGGCTGGAGAAGCGGACCACGGTGGTGTCCTCGGCCCCGGTCTGCGTGGTGGACTGGGCCTTGGTGAAGCCCTTGCCGACGAGGACGGCGGCGACGTCGTCGGCCCGGCCCTTGACCCGGGTCTGGGCGCCGTCCTTGCCGCCGGTCGCGTTGCGCACGCTGACCGCGATCTTCGCCGGGGGCGCGGCCGGATCGGCGGCCGGCTGGGACGGGACCGCGGCCGAGGGGGAGGCGGCCGGCGACGCCGGGGTGCCGTCCGGGTTCGGGTTCCCGGAACCCTTGCCGTCGAGCGCGATGTCCTCGCGGACCATCCGGAACAGGGCCTCGGCCTCGACCGGCTTGGGCTCGACCCGGCCCTCCTCGCGGGTGCTGTACACCCACGGCATGGTGGTCATGGTGATCCGCCCGGTGGGGACCTTCTTGAGCTCCACGCTGAGGTCGTACAGCTTGTCGATCTTGTTCAGGCCGGGGTCCACGACCATGGCCTTGATGGCCGCCTGCGCCAGGCTGTTGAGCTTCATCGGATTGCTGAGCTTGGCGTTCTTGCGGAACTCGCGGGCCATCGAGTTCATGTACATGTGCTGGGCGTGGGTGCGGCCGAGGTCGGTGCCGTCCTCGAAGCCGTAGCGGGTGCGCAGCCACTGGAGGGCCTGCTCGCCCTGGATGGTGTTCGTCCCGGCGGGCAGCTTGAGGCCGGAGCCCTTGCCGTCCTTGGTGCGCGACTCCACGTTCTGCTGGACGCAGACCGGGACGCCGCCGATGGCGTCCGCCATCGTCACCACGCCCTTGAAGTCGATCATCATGAAGTGGTCGATCGGGATGTGCGTGAGCTCCGTCCAGGCGGCGACCGTGCAGCCCGGTCCGCCCCGGCCGAGGGACTCGTTGGTCTGCACGAGGCCCCGGCTGGCCTGGTGGACCTTGCCGCCCGGGCCCGGCTCGGTGCACTTCGGCATCATCAGCATCGTGTCGCGCGGCATGGACACGACCGACATGTTGCTGCGGTCGGCCGACAGGTGCAGCAGCATCTGCACGTCCGCGAGGGGCGGGCCGTCGAAGGTGTCCTTGGCCCCGCCGAGGGCCTGGTTGGCCGCGTCGTCACGGGCGTCGGAGCCGATGAGGAGGATGTTCAGCGGGGTCTGGCCGAAGGCGTTGGGCTTGGAGCCGCCCAGCTTGTTCTCGCCGAGGTTCAGGACGTCCGTCTTGATGCTGCCGTTGAGGTGGCGGTAGTAGAGGTAGCCGCCCGCCGCCGTCGCGAGTATGAGGAGCGCCAGTACGGAGGACACCCAGCGCAGCACCCGCCGCCGGCCGCTCCGCTTGGGGGTGCCCCCGCCGGCTCCGCCCCTCGGTCTGGGGACGTTGCCGGACGCGCCGGATCCGCCGCCGGATATCTCACCGGGCTGGGCGGGCGCCCCCTCCCCTCGCACGCTGCTGTGCCTCACACGTCCCCCTCAAGATTCACTTCGTGTCGTGGTGTGCCGGTGCAGGTCCCACCGGTGCGGGCCGGCCTGCTTGCCTTGCTCGGTCGTGCTCGGCTTGCCTGCCGTACTGTGCTGCCGCGCATCGGCGCGCGTGCGCCGTGGCCCGCTCGCCGCCCCGGTCCGCGGCCCGTCTTGGCCGGCCTACTTGGCGCAGATCGCCTTGTCGGCCTCGACCCGCTGAATGTCCTCCGGCGCCTTCTGCGGCGCCGTCAGCGAGACCCCCGCCCCCTTGAAGTCGGCGCCGAGCGTCAGCTTCATCGGGGTCTTGGGCCCGGCGTCCGCCGAGCCCATCTTCAGTGCCGTGGCCGGCAGCCCCATGAGGTCGGCCAGCGCCCGGGCCTGATCGGCTTGGTTGGGCGCGTACTCCAGCTGCGTCGTGTCGACCTTGGCGGGCGCGTTCCCGCGGTTGCCGGACTTGTTCACGCCCTTGCTGTTCTGCAGCCAGTTCACGGTGGTGGAGGCCGCGCCGCCGGGCCCGCCGCCGTTGAAGACGTCCACCCGTACGTCGCCCGCGGGCGCGCGGTTGCCCTGGAGCAGGGCGTCCGCCTTGCCCTTCGCCTCCGCGTCGGCCGCGTCCTTCGCCGCCTGCTCCTTCTTCTCGACCTCCGTCAGCGAGACGTCGCCCTGGATCATCTTCAGCAGCGGATCGGCCAGGCGCTGGTCGACGACGACGGTCGCCTTCTTGCCCTCGGGCTCGGCCGGGTTGTCGAGCACCGGGAGCGTGGTGAAGGTGATGTTCTTGAGGTCCATGTCCTTCAACTCACCGGCGAGGTTGGTGAGTTTGTCGATGGATCCTATGCCCGAGTCGACGGTCAGCGACTTGGTGGCCGCCTCCGCGAGCGAGAAGAACTTCTTCGGACTGGTCAGCGTCTCCTTCGACTTCATCTCGCGCATCATCGAGCCCAGGAACTGCTGCTGGGTCTTGATCCGGTCGAGGTCGCCGTGGTTGCCGAACGAGTGCCTGGTCCGTACGAAGGCCAGGGCCTGCTCGCCCTGCAGCCGGTGCTCGCCGGCGTCCAGCTTCAGCTTGGAGTCCTTGTCGTCCACGGGCTTCGCGAGGCAGACCGGAACGCCGCCGACCGCCGTGCTCAGCACCTTCACCGCGTTGAAGTCGACCATCATGAAGTTGTCGACGGTGATCCCGGTGATCTCCTTCACCGTACGCATGGTGCAGCCCGGGTCGCGGCCCTCCTGGCCGAGGCTGATGTTGAACCGGGTCCCCTTCTCGCCGGGGATGGTCTTCGTCGAACCGTCGGGCTGCTTCGTCGGGCAGGCCGGGATGTTCGTGATCAGGTCGCGCGGGATGGACAGCGCGGTGGCGTTGCTGCGGTCCTTGGAGACGTGGAAGAGGATCGTGGTGTCGGCGTGGCCGACGCTCTCCGCGTCCCCGTAGCCCTCGTTGCCGGCGCCACTGCGCTTGTCGGTGCCGATGACCAGGATGTTGATGGGCTGGTCCTTCTTGAACCCGCCCGTGCCCGCGTCACCGACGTCGGTGACGTTGAGGTTGTTGTTCAGGTGGTCGTAGTAGAGGTACGCGCCCACCGAACCGCCGACCAGCAGGAACGCCAGGGTGCCGCCGGTGACGACCAGGACCTTCTTGCGCCGGCCGCCGCCACCGCCGCCCTTGCGCGGCCGGCCGCCGCGCCGCCCGGGCGGGCCCTCGCCGCGCCGGGGCGCGGGCACCCCCGGGGACGGGGCCTTGGGGGTCTTGGGGGCCGCGGGCGCGCCGGACGCACCGGCGCGGGCCGAGGACGGTCTGCGGGGTGCGGCAACGGAGGGCTGCTGCGCAGCGGAACGGTCCAGTCGCAGTTCGTAGTTGCCAGTGCGGGGGTTTAGCACCCACTGGTCTGCGGGGTCGATCTCGTCTGCCCGCCCACGGCTTTGCGCATCCACGGTTGCTCGAATCCTCCGTCGGTGCCTCGCGACGCGTCTCCCCCAAGACGCCCGGTCAACGATCCGGCTGCTGGTGCACGGCCTCTTTTCTGGCCGGGGCACCGGATCGCTCACCCTATCCGCCCTGGTCAACTGCAAACCATGGTGGTGACAAATTCCACTCCCCTTATAACGGGTCAAACCCCGCAAGGCCTTCGGTTCGGACACCGCCTTTGGGGATTGCTTTACCGGCAATCGGCCGTACCCGCCGTGGTTCCCGTGAAGGTGGGGACGGGCGCGGGGGCGGTTCCGGTTCCGTCCGGGGACGCCGAGGCCTCGCCTTCGGCGGCGCGGGCGCTCTCCGGGGCCTGTTCGGTTTCGGCCGCCGCCGGGGTCGTCGGGGACGGCGGGGTCACCGTGAGCGGCCTGTCCGTCCGCAGCCGCTCGAAGAGTTGGGCCGCCTCCGGCTCCACCAGCTCGTCCCGGTTCGGGTCGGCGGCGTACGGGCGGCGGGGCACTGTCAGGAACTTGACCTGCTCGGCCGGTATGTCCCGGATGCCCCGTACCAGTTCGTACAGGCCGCGCAGCGAGGCCAGTCCCGGGTCCGTGGTCACCGAGGAGGTCGCCGCGTCCAGCAGCGGGTACAGCCGGCCCGGGTGCAGCAGCACCCCGGTGCTCTGCACCTTCTTGACCAGCGAGCCGAGGAACTGCTGCTGGCGCTCCATCCGTTCGGTGTCGCTGCCGTTGCCCAGGCTGTAACGGGCGCGGACGAAGCCGAGGGCCTGCTCGCCGTGCAGGGTCTGCCGGCCGGCCGGGAGCTTCAGCTTCGCCTCGGGGTCGTTCATCGGCTGCTTGAGGCAGATCTCCACCCCGCCGACCGCGTCGACCATCTTCTTGAACCCGCCGAAATCCACGACCATGTGGTGGTCGATGCGGATTCCGGTGAGCTTCTCGACCGTACGGATCGTGCAGGCGGCCCCGCCCCACTGGTACGCCCAGTTGAACTGCGCGAGCCGCTCGGCGCTGCGGCTCCCGTCCGCCGTCAGACAGGCCGGGATCCGCGTCATCAGGTCCCGGGGTATCGAGACCGCGGTCGCGCTCCGGCGGTCCGCGGGCAGGTGCAGCAGGATCGCGGTGTCCGAGCGCTCCGTGCCGCGGTCCTGCCCGTAGCGGGCGTTCTCCTTGCCGGAGCGCGAGTCCGAGCCGATCAGCAGGATGTTCTGCGAACCGCCCACGGCGTGCGTGGGGCGCTCGCGCTCGTAGCGCTCCAGCTCTGCCGCCGCGGAGGTGTCCTCGGTGATGTTCCCGTCGAGCTTGCGGTAGAGCCACCAGCCCGCCGCGGCCCCGCACAGGACCAGCAGGGCCAGCCCGAGCGCGATCCAGCGCAGCAGGCGGCGCCGGCGGCCGCGCGGAGGCTTCGAGGAGCCTCCGGCCGCTTCGGTGCCGCCCGGTATGCCTGCGCTGTCCGTCACTGGCGTTCCGTCCCCTCGCCTCACCACGCACGTGCGGGCCGTACGACCGAAACCACGGCCCCAGCCGATCGTGCCCCCGCCCCACCGCCCCGGCCCGGGGACGGCCCCCTGTCTAGACCCATGCGGGTGACAAATCGCGGCAACGCGGACGGCCCCCGGCGGAAATGCCGGGGGCCGTTCGTGGTGCTGCGGGCTGTGGGTCGGGCGGCGTTACGGCAGGTTGCGGGCCATGACGATGCGCTGGACCTGGTTCGTGCCTTCATAGATCTGAGTGATCTTCGCGTCGCGCATCATGCGCTCGACCGGGTAGTCGCGGGTGTAGCCGTAGCCGCCGAGGAGCTGGACGGCGTCCGTGGTGACCTCCATGGCGATGTCCGAGGCGAAGCACTTGGCCGCCGCGCCCAGGTACGTCAGGTCGGCGTCACCGCGCTCGGAGGCGGCGGCGGCCTGGTAGGTCAGCGCGCGGGCGGCCGAGACCTTCATGGCCATGTCCGCGAGCATGAACTGCACGCCCTGGAAGTCGCCGATCGGCTTGCCGAACTGCTTGCGCTCCTGGACGTAGCCCTTGGCGTAGTCCAGGGCGCCCTGGGCGATGCCGAGCGCCTGGGCGGCGATGGTGATGCGGGTGTGGTCGAGGGTCTTCATCGCCGTGGCGAAGCCGGTGCCCTCGGCGCCGATCATGCGGTCGGCGGGGATCCGCACGTTGTCGAGGTAGACCTCGCGGGTCGGGGAGCCCTTGATGCCGAGCTTCTTCTCGGGGGCGCCGAAGGAGACGCCCTCGTCGGACTTCTCGACGACGAAGGCGCTGATGCCCTTCGAGCGCTTCTCCGGGTCCGTCACGGCCATGACCGTGTAGTACTCGGAGACGCCCGCGTTGGTGATCCAGCGCTTGACGCCGTTGAGGACCCAGAAGTCCCCGTCGCGCACGGCACGGGTCTTCATGCCGGCGGCGTCCGAGCCCGCGTCGGGCTCGGAGAGGCAGTACGAGAACATGCCGTCGCCCTTGGCCAGCGGGCCGAGGTACTTCTTCTTGAGGTCCTCGGAGCCGGAGAGGATCACCGGGAGCGAGCCGAGCTTGTTCACGGCCGGGATCAGGGAGGAGGACGCGCAGACGCGGGCCACCTCCTCGATCACGATCACGGTGGCCAGCGCGTCCGCGCCGGCGCCGCCGTAGGTCTCGGGGACGTGGACGGCGTGCAGGTCGTTGGCGACGAGCGCGTCGTGGGCCTCCTGCGGGAAGCGGGCCTCCTCGTCGACCGCGGCCGCGAACGGCAGGATCTTCGCCTCGGCGAGCGAGCGGACGGACTCGCGGAGCATGTCGTGCTCCTCGGCCGGGCGGTACAGGTCGAAGTCGGCAGAACCCGCCAAGACTCTCACTCCCCAAGTGTGATGCGTGATGCTAACTACCGTTAAGTAACCCAAATCTTAGTGCCCGGCGTCCCGGCAGCGATATGTACGGGGTACGTGAGCTGCGTGACAGCCGGGTCTCCTGGGGAACGTCCCCCCGGACCGGCCCGACTATGCTCAGTGGCCGCAAACGGCCCCGCACCTCTGGAGCACCCATGGCCCCCCTCAGGATCACTGTGATCGGCACCGGCTACCTCGGCGCCACCCACGCCGCTGCGATGGCGGAGCTGGGCTTCGAGGTGCTCGGGCTGGACGTGGTGCCGGAGAAGATCGAGATGCTGTCCGCGGGCCGGGTGCCGATGTACGAGCCCGGGCTGGAGGAACTCCTCGCCGCGCACGTCGAGGGACTGCCGGCATCCACCGGGCGGCTGCGCTTCACGCAGTCCTGGGAGGAGGTCGGCGCCTTCGGCGACGTCCACTTCGTCTGCGTGAACACCCCGCAGAAGCACGGCGAGTACGCGTGCGACATGAGTTACGTCGACTCCGCGATCGACTCCCTCGCCCCGCACCTGACCCGGCCGGTCCTGGTCGTCGGCAAGTCCACCGTGCCCGTGGGCTCGGCGGAGCGGCTCGCCGCGAAGCTGGCCGAGCTGGCCCCGGCGGGTGACGAGGTCGAACTGGCGTGGAACCCGGAGTTCCTGCGGGAGGGCTTCGCCGTACAGGACACCCTGCACCCCGACCGGATCGTCATCGGCGTCCAGGGCGACCGCGGCGAGAAGGTGCTGCGCGAGGTCTATGCGACGCCCATGGCGGAGGGCACCCCGCTGGTGGTGACCGACTTCCCGACGGCCGAGCTCGTCAAGACCGCCGCCAATTCCTTCCTCGCCACCAAGATCTCCTTCATCAACGCGATGGCGGAGGTCTGCGAGGCGGCCGGCGGCGACGTGGTCAAGCTCGCCGAGGCCATCGGCCACGACGACCGCATCGGCAAGAAGTTCCTGCGCGCCGGCATCGGCTTCGGCGGCGGCTGCCTGCCCAAGGACATCCGGGCCTTCATGGCGCGCGCCGGCGAGCTCGGCGCGGACCAGGCGCTGACCTTCCTGCGCGAGGTCGACTCCATCAACATGCGCCGCCGCGGCCACATGGTCGAGCTGGCCCGCGACGCCGTGGGCGGGTCCTTCCTCGGCAAGCGGGTCGCGGTGCTCGGCGCCACCTTCAAGCCGGACTCCGACGACGTCCGCGACTCCCCCGCGCTGAACGTGGCCGGGCAGATTCACCTCCAGGGCGGCCAGGTCACCGTCTACGACCCGAAGGGCATGGACAACGCCCGCCGCGTCTTCCCGACGCTCGGGTACGCGGACTCGGCGCTGGAGGCGGCCCGCGGCGCCGAGGTCGTCCTGCACCTCACCGAGTGGCGCGAGTTCCGCGACCTCGACCCGGTGGAGCTGGGCGCGGTCGTCACCGACCGCCTCATCCTCGACGGCCGCAACGCCCTGGACACCGACCGCTGGCGCGCGGCCGGCTGGACGTACCGCGCGATGGGCCGCCCGCGGGCCTGAGCCCCGGACCGGGGAGCTGGATCACGCCGGTCTGCGGTGCTGGGCGGCGCGGGCCGTGAATTCCGCGTCGCGCAGCACGCGCTGGGCGTTGCCCCAGCTCAGCAGCGCCAGGTCGGTCTCCGACCAGCCCCGCTCCAGCAGTTCCGCGATCAGCCGCGGATAGCCCGAGGGGTCGGTCAGGCCCGTCGGCCGGGGAACGCCCGGCTCGGTGCCGAAGGTGGCGCCGAGGCCGACGCAGTCCGGGCCGGCGACGGCCCGTACGTGTTCCACGTGGTCGGCCACCGCGTGCAGGGAATCCCCCGTCTGCGCGGCGTCGAAGGTGACCATCGCCAGGCCCTGCGCGGCCCGCAGGGCCAGCAGCACCTCGTCGGTCACGTTGCCCGGGTGCGGGTTCAGCGCCGCGGCCGCGGTGTGCGAGACGATCACCGGGGCCTTGGAGGCCCCCGCGAGCTGGCAGGCCACCCCCGGCGTGCAGCCGGTCAGGTCCACCAGCATCGCCAGCCGGTTCATCTCCTTGACCACCTCGTGGCCGAAGGGCGACAGCTCCTCCCGGGCCCAGGGCGCGCCCGCGGGCGCGAGGATCCGTACGCCCAGTGCGTGGAAGGCGCGCAGGGCGCCCAGCGAATCGGTCAGCGTACGGCCGGGCACGGGGCCCAGGAACGAGGCGATCCGGCCCCGGTTGCGGGCATCGGCCATGTCGTCCGCGGTCAACGCGAGGCACAGGCCGTCCGGGTAACGGCGCATCAGGGCCAGCGCCACGTCGATCTGGTCGAGGGTGTCGGACAGCACCTGGGCGGCGCCCGCGGCCTCGCCGGGCAGCAGCAGCGACCAGAACTGGGCTCCGACCCCGCCGGCGCGCAGCCGCGGGATGTCGGTGTCGACGCCGCTGTCGGGGGTGTCGATGTCGTGGTACGGGCTCTGGCGCAGGGTCCACACGAGGGTGTTGTGCCCGTCGGCGACGGGATGTACGGACAACAGCGCGACGGCCCGTTCCAGAGCGCTTCCCGCCACCGGTGCGGGCGTGTCCTCGGCTCCCGCGGAGCCTGGGCCCACGGGGACCGTTTCGGCGGTGTACGCGGTGTGCGCCGCATAGGCGGCTTGCGGTTCATCCTGCAGGTCGGCCATGGCGTTCGGCTCCGGTCTCGGCGGCAGCAGGGAGAGAGATGCTGCCACCGTGACACGCCAGGCGGCCGGGTCGCCCGGCGGATGTGGCGTTCGGGTGTCACCCGCAGGTCGCCCTCGCCGCAGCCGCCGGGCGGGCCCGCCGCCGGGCGGACCCGCCGCCGGGTCGCCGGCGGCTACAGCACCGCGTTGGAGGGGCCGCGGGACGCCGAGAGCCCGCGCGCCACCGCCTCCGCGTCGCGCAGCGCCCGTACGGCGTTGGACCAGGTCAGTTTGGCCAGGTCGGCCCGGGACCAGCCGCGCGCGAGGAGCTCCGCGATCAGGTTCGGGTAGCCCGCCACGTCGTCCAGCCCGGCCGGGGTGAACGCCGTGCCGTCGTAGTCCCCGCCGATGCCGATGTGGTCGACGCCGGCCACCTCGCGCATGTGGTCCAGGTGGTCGGCGACCGTGGCGGCCGTGGCCACCGGGCGCGGGCGCTCGGCCTCGAAGGCCCGGTGCAGGGCCATCGCCTCGGGCGTGGTGTCGAGGTGGTGGAAGCCGTGCGCGCGCAGGTTCTCGTCCGCCGCCAGGGTCCACTCGACGGCCGCCGGGAGGATGAACTTCGGTACGAACGTGGCCATCGCGACGCCGCCGTTGGCCGGCAGCCGCTCCAGCACGTCGTCCGGGATGTTGCGCGGGTGGTCGCAGACCGCCAGCGAGGACGAGTGCGAGAAGATCACCGGCGCGGCCGAGACGGCGAGCGCGTCGCGCATCGTCGTCGCGGCGACGTGCGAGAGGTCGACGAGCATGCCGATGCGGTTCATCTCGCGGACGACCTCGCGGCCGAAGTCGCTGAGGCCGCCGTGGCGCGGCTCGTCGGTCGCCGAGTCCGCCCAGTCGATCGTGTCGTTGTGCGTGAGCGTCATGTACCGCACGCCCAGCTGGTGCAGGGCGCGCAGCGTGGCGAGCGAGTTGTTGATGGAGTGCCCGCCCTCGGCGCCCATCAGGGAGGCGATCCGGCCGTCGGCGCGGGCCGCCTCCATGTCGTCGGCCGTCAGCGCCCGTACGAGGTCCGCCGGGTAACGCTCGATCAGCTGGGCGACGGCGTCGATCTGCTCCAGGGTGGCGCTGACCGCCGTGTCGCCCGCGTAGTCGGAGCGCACGTACACCGACCAGAACTGCGCGCCGACCCCGCCGGCGCGCAGCCGGGGGAGGTCGGTGTGCAGCCGGCCGCGCTGGTCGTCGGCGATGTCGCGCCGTGCCAGGTCGTAGCGGACCTGCTCGCGCAGCGCCCACGGCAGGTCGTTGTGCCCGTCGACCACCGGGTGCTCGGCGAGCAGCTCCCGCGCCTCGCTCAGGCGCTGCGCGGCGCTCACTTGCCGAATCCGAAGGACTCCGCGCCCGCGACCTTCGCCCGCAGTCGCTTGCCCTTCTCGGTGGCCTGGTCGTTCAGCTCCTGCTGGAAGTCCTTCATGCGGGTGAGCAGCTCCGGGTCGTGGGCGGCCAGCATCCGTACGGCCAGCAGCCCGGCGTTGCGCGCCCCGGCGACGGAGACGGTGGCGACGGGAACCCCGGCGGGCATCTGGACGATCGACATCAGGGAGTCCATGCCGTCGAGGTACTTCAGCGGCACCGGCACGCCGATGACCGGCAGCGGGGTGACGGAGGCGAGCATGCCGGGCAGGTGGGCGGCGCCGCCGGCCCCGGCGATGATCGCCTTGAGGCCGCGCCCGGCGGCCTGCTCCCCGTACGCGATCATCTCGCGCGGCATCCGGTGCGCCGAGACCACGTCGACCTCGTAGGGGATCTCGAACTCGTCCAGGGCCTGTGCGGCGGCCTCCATGACGGGCCAGTCGGAGTCCGAGCCCATGACGATGCCGATGACGGGACCTGCGGTGGAGGTGCTCATTCGGTGATCGTTCCCCTGAGGTAGCCGGCTGCGTGGCGTGCGCGTTCCAGCACATCGTCCAGGTCGTCGCCGTAGGTGTTGACGTGGCCGACCTTGCGGCCGTGTTTCACGTCCTTGCCGTACATGTGGATCTTGAGCTGCGGGTCGTGGGCCATGCAGTGCAGGTACGCCGCGTACATGTCGGGGTAGTCCCCGCCGAGCACGTTCGCCATGACCGTCCAGCGGGCCCGGGGGCGCGGGTCGCCCAGGGGGAGGTCCAGGACCGCGCGTACGTGGTTGGCGAACTGGGAGGTGATCGCACCGTCCTGGGTCCAGTGGCCGCTGTTGTGCGGGCGCATCGCCAGCTCGTTGACGAGGATCCGGCCGTCGGTGGTCTCGAACAGTTCCACGGCCAGGTGGCCGGTCACGCCGAGCTCCTTGGCGATGCGCAGCGCGAGGGCCTGGGCCTCGCCCGCGAGGGCCTCGGAGAGGTTCGGGGCGGGGGCGATCACCGTGTCGCACACGCCGTCGACCTGGACGGACTCGACCACGGGGTAGGCCACGGCCTGGCCGTGCGGGGAGCGCACGATGTTGGCCGCGAGCTCGCGGACGAATTCGACCTTCTCCTCCGCGAGGACCGGCACGCCCGCCTTGAAGGGGGCCTCGGCGTCCTCGGGAGTGCGGACGAACCACACGCCCTTGCCGTCGTAGCCGCCGCGCACGGTCTTGAGGATGATCGGGAAGCCGCCCACCTCGGCCGCGAAGGCCGCCGCGTCCGCCGGATCGCTCACGATCCGGTGGCGGGGGCTCGGGGCGCCGATCTCGTCGAGCTTCGCGCGCATCACCCCCTTGTCGGCGGCGTGCATCAACGCGTCGGGCCCCGGACGGACGGGGATGCCGTCCGCTTCCAGGGCCCGCAGGTGTTCGATGGGCACGTGCTCGTGGTCGAAAGTGATCACATCGCAGCCGCGCGCGAAGGCGCGCAACGTCTCCAGATCGCGATAGTCGCCGATGACGACATCGCTCACGACCTGGGCCGCCGAGTCCTGTGGGGTGTCACTGAGGAGCTTGAATCTGATGCCGAGGGGGATACCCGCCTCGTGGGTCATGCGGGCGAGCTGACCGCCGCCGACCATGCCGACTACCGGGAACGTCACCTCTCCAGGGTATCCGCCGGTATTCCGCCATCCGGACGTGACCCTGGCCCGTTCTGGTCGACGCGCGTAGCATTCGCGCCTCCGCGTGCCGTGCCGTGTGCCGTGCGTCGCACGGTGTGCGAAGGCACAGACGGGCCCGTGGGGCGACACTTAGCATGGGCGGGTTGACCGAAGGCGGCAGACGCCTCCACGGACGCCCCCGACCGGGGCGGTGACGACAGGACTGATCGATCACATGAGCACGCCGCAGCAGGGTTCCGCGCTCGAACGCGTACGCGGCTTCGCCCGCGAGGTCGCGAAGTTCGGGGCCGTCGGCGGCATCGGTGTGCTGGTCAACCTGGGCGTCTTCAACCTGATCCGCCACACGACCGACCTCCAGGTCGTCCGGGCGAGCGTCATAGCCACCGTCGTGGCCATCATCACCAACTACCTGGGCTTCCGGTACTTCACCTACCGCGACCGCGCGCGCACCGGCGGCTCGCGCGAACTGCCGCTGTTCGCGGCCTTCAGCGTGATCGGCCTGGTGATCGAGAACGGCGTGCTCTACACCGCCACCTACGGGTTCGGCTGGGACGGCCCGGTCGCGTCGAACGTGTTCAAGTTCATCGGCATCGGCACGGCCACCGTGTTCCGCTTCTGGTCGTACCGGACCTGGGTCTTCAAGGCCCTGCCGGAAGCGGAGCCCGTTCAGGCACCCGCCCCCGCCTCCGTGGTCGCCTCCGTGCGCGGCGGGGCGGCCGGGACCCGCGCCCCCGAGCCCGCCCGCAAGTAGCGCGGGGGGCCGACGGCCCTGCGGGCCGCCCGCTCAGCGGACGGCCCGCTCAGCGGACCGTCTGCTCCGGTGCCGGCCGCTCCGGCGCCGTCCGGCTCAGGAACAGCGCGAACACCGGCGGCTGCGCCTGAAGCAGCTCCAGGCGCCCCCCGTCGGCCTCCGCGAGGTCCCGGGCCACCGCCAGGCCGATCCCGGTGGAATTGCGCCCGCTGATCGCCCGCTCGAAGATCCGGTTGCCGAGGTCCGGCGGAACCCCCGGCCCCTCGTCCGTGACCTCCAGCACCGCCTGGTTCCCGATCACCCGGGTGCGCAGCGCGACCGTGCCGCCACCGTGCATCAGCGCGTTCTCCACGAGGGTCGCCAGCACCTGCGAGACCGCGCCCGGGGTGCCGACGGCCCGCATGCCCGTCTTGCCGGAGCGCACGATGGCCCGCCCCGCGCTGCGGTAGGCCGGCCGCCACTCCTCCACCTGCTGCTTGACGACCTCGTCCAGGTCGAAGGGGACCGCCGAGCCCGTCCGCGGGTCCCGCGAGTTCGTCAGCAGCCGCTCGACCACGTCCGTGAGCCGCTCCACCTGGGTCAGGGCGATCGTCGCCTCTTCCCGTACGGTCTCCAGGTCGTCGGTGACCGTGATCTCCTCCAGCCGCATCGACAGCGCCGTGAGCGGGGTGCGCAGCTGGTGCGAGGCGTCCGCGGCCAGCCGCCGCTCGGCGGTCAGCATCCGGGCGATCCGCTCCGCGCTGGAGTCCAGTACGTCCGCGACCCGGTCCAGCTCGGGGACCCCGTACCGCTTGTGCCGGGGCCGCGGGTCGCCCGATCCCAGCCGCTCGGCGGTCTCGGCCAGGTCGGTGAGCGGGGACGCCAGCCGGTTGGCCTGCCGTACGGCGAGCAGGACGGCCGCCACGACGGCGAGCAGCGCCACCGCGCCGACCACGGCCAGGGTCCGCCCGACCTCCCGGGTCACCGTGGAGCGGGACTCCTCGACGACCACGGTCTCGCCCTGCTCACCCTTGGCGGTGCCGCGGATGACGCTGTCGGGGATCCGGTCGCCGACCTCCACCGGGGGCTGCCCGGGGACGGTGATCCGGGCGTGGCTGCCGACGTCCAGCTGCTCGGCGAGGGCCTGGGCGTCGATGGGCTTGCGCTCCAGGACGCTCGCCTCGACGATGCCCACCAGGCGCAGCGCCTCGGACTCGATGCGGTCCTGGGCGCTGCTGGTGATCGTCCGGGTCTCCACGATCACCAGGGAGACCCCGAAGACGGCGATGACGACGAGCACCACGGCGAGCGTGGAGTTGATCAGACGGCGGCGCATGGTGCTGGAGGCCGCTCAGCTCTTCTCGAAGCGGAAGCCGACCCCGCGGACGGTGGCGATGTAGCGGGGGTTCGCGGCGTCGTCGCCGAGCTTCTTGCGCAGCCAGGAGATGTGCATGTCGAGGGTCTTGGTGGAGGACCACCAGGTGGTGTCCCAGACCTCGCGCATCAGCTGGTCGCGGGTGACGACCCGGCCGGCGTCGCGGACCAGGACCCGCAGCAGGTCGAACTCCTTGGCCGTGAGCTGGAGCTCCTCCTCCCCCATCCACGCGCGGTGCGATTCGACGTCGATCCGCACGCCGTGGGTGGCGGGGGCCTGCGTGGCGTCGTTGGCGCCGCGCCGCAGCAGGGCCCGGACCCGGGCCAGCAGTTCGGCCAGGCGGAAGGGCTTGGTCACGTAGTCGTCGGCGCCGGCGTCCAGGCCGACGACCGTGTCGACCTCGTCCGCGCGGGCGGTGAGCACAAGAATGGGGAAGCCGTGGCCCTCGGCGCGCAGCCGGCGGGCGACTTCGAGTCCGTCCATGCCCGGCAGGCCCAGATCCAGGACGACGAGGTCGACGCCGCCCTGAAGTCCCGCGTCCAGGGCGGTGGGGCCGTCCTCCCGGACCTCGACCTCGTACCCCTCCCGGCGCAGGGCGCGGGCCAGGGGCTCCGAGATGGATGCGTCGTCCTCGGCGAGCAGTACACGCGTCATGTGGGTGATGGTAGTCCGCGGCGGGTGCGCGCAGGGGCGTGCCTGCACACCCCTGCCGATCTGGTCTTATGGAGGAGGGGGGCCTTCGAATGTGGCGAAACGGTTCCCGGCTCGCCTTGTGATCCATCTCTCAAGTCCTTTCATACGCCACAGTGTCGTGTCGTATGGTGGCGAGACGCCTTATGCACTACCTCTGAGACCTTTGTGCCGAAAAGCGAGCCGAAGGTCTCGATTCTGTCCGGATCGATCAGGGGGTCTTGACGACCTGCCTCATCGCGTTCGGTGACAGTGAATGACCTGTGGGCCGGGCCCCGCGCGCGAAGGATGCGCGACGGGGCGTGGATCCCGGTTACGGATGTCCCCTGCCCCCTTCCGCACAGGACGGGGGCAGACCCCTGGGCGTGGGGTGGGACAACCCGTCGCCGGTGCCGGCCACCCCCCACCCGGGCGCTGTTCCGCTCACGAAGCGAAGCGTCCCGAGCAAGCAAGGATCGACCATGGCTTCCAGCCTGACGAGGGGCTCGGCGGACCCGTCCACCGAGAAGACCTTCTTCGGCCACCCCCGTGGCCTGGCCACTCTGTTCATGACCGAGATGTGGGAGCGCTTCTCCTACTACGGCATGCGTGCACTCCTGGTGTACTACCTGGTCTCGGGCGGCGCCGACGCCGCCACGGGCAGCCAGGGTGGCGGTCTGGCCATGACCGCGGCCACCACCACGGCCATCTACTCCGTGTACGTCTCGATGGTCTACCTGATGGCCATGCCGGGCGGCTGGTTCGGTGACCGCGTCTGGGGCGCCCGCAAGACGGTCGCCATCGCCGGCTTCGTGATCATGGCCGGCCACCTCTCGCTGGCCCTCCCCGGCCAGGCGATGTTCTTCGTCGGTCTGATCCTCGTCGCGGCGGGCTCCGGTCTGCTGAAGGCCAACATCTCCACGATGGTCGGCCACCTGTACGACGGCCCGGAGGACCCGCGCCGTGACGGTGGCTTCACCCTCTTCTACATCGGCATCAACCTCGGTGCCTTCGTGGCCCCGCTCGTCGTCGGCACCGTCGGCAAGGAGCACAACTGGCACCTGGGCTTCGCCCTCGCCGCCGTCGGCATGGGCCTGGGTCTGACCCAGTTCCTGCTCGGCACCAAGCACCTGAGCCCGAAGAGCAGCGTGGTCCCGAACCCGCTGTCCCCGCAGGAGCGCAAGGCCGTGCTCACCAAGGTCGCGCTCGCGGTCCTGGGCATCGCCGTCTTCTACGGCGCCGTGGTCGCCCTCGGCGCGTACACCCTGAACTGGGCCCTGGTCCCGCTGACCCTGGCCGGCCTGTTCATCCCGATCGCCGTCCTGACGCGCATCAAGCGCGACAAGGACCTGTCGGGCGCCGAGCAGTCGAAGATGACCGCGTACATCTGGTTCTTCATCGCCGCCGCCGTCTTCTGGATGATCTACGACCAGGGTGGCTCCACGCTGTCCCTGTTCGCGGACGACAAGACCGCCGGCACCGTCTTCGGCTTCGACTTCTCGGCCACCTGGTACCAGTCGCTGAACCCGCTGTTCGTGATGGCGCTGGCCCCGGTCTTCGCCTGGCTGTGGGTGTGGCTGGCGCGCAAGAACCAGGAGCCGAACACCATCGTGAAGTTCGCGATGGGTCTGGTCCTGATCGGTGCCTCGTTCTTCGTCTTCATCGTCCCGATGGGCATGGCGGGCGACGGCACCAAGGTCTCCCCGATGTGGCTGGTCTCGATCTACATGATCCAGACCATCGGTGAGCTGTGCGTCTCCCCGGTCGGCCTCTCCGTCACCACGAAGATGGCCCCGCAGAAGTACGCCTCCCAGATGATGGGCGTCTGGTTCCTCGCGGTCACCGCCGGTGACTGCATCACCAGCCTCCTGTCCATCGGCGGTGTCGACCTCAACGGCACCTGGGTGATCGCCTTCCAGGCGCTCGCTGCGGCCCTGGCCGGCTTCGCGGTGTACGCGTACCGCAAGAAGGTCCAGGTCCTGATGGGCGACGTGCACTGACGCACCCCCTCTGACGCGCGAAGCGGCCCGGCACACCTCCTGGTGTGCCGGGCCGCTTCGTCGTTCCCCGCCCCGTTCGCCCGTACGGGTTACCGCGTGCCGCGCAGGCGGCGCCAGGGGGTGAACGTGAACACCGCGCCGCCGAGCAGGATCACCGTGCCGGCGACCAGGGCCAGGGCCTTGATCCCGCCCTCGTCCGCGGCGCCCGTCTCGGCCAGGCCGCCCGAGGCGCTGGTGGAGCCGGTGGTGGCCGGCGAGCCGGAGCCGCCCTCCTGTGCGGTGGTGTCGAGCTCCAGCGAGACGCCGCTGCTGGCCGCCTTGCAGGGCACGTTGATCGGCGTGGCCCCCGGGGCCATCGTGACGTCGATCGTCAGCTGGTCCGGGCTCAGCGTGACCTTGCCGGTCTTGCCGGGCTTGTAGGTGCCGGTCATGTCGCTGAGGCTGACCGGGGCCTTGTCCGGGATCGGCTCGGCGTTGGCCGGGCCGGAGACCTTGACCATGCCGCTGTCGGCGCCGCCGAGCTTGATGTTCATCGAGGGCTTGAGGGCGCCCGCCGGCAGGGCCATCGGGCTGGCCATCGCGCCCTTGGCGGTCTTGACGGTCAGGTCGTAGCTGCCGCCGTTCTTCTTGGCGTTGATCGTGACCGGGGTCTTGATGCCGCCGGGGACGACCGGGCCGCAGTCGAAGGCGACCTCGACGGGCTTGCCGGGGAAGTCGGTCTGGCCGCCGCCACCGGCGGTGGTGCCGCCGTTGGTCGCCCCGCCGTTCGTGGCACCGCCGTTGGTCGCACCGCCGTTGGTCGCACCGCCGTTCGTGGCACCGCCGTTGGTGGCACCGCCGTTCGTGGCACCGCCGTTCGTCGTGCCGCCGCTGGTGCCGGCCGCCACGTCGATGGTGGCCCCGACGCCCACGTCACCCGTGGGTGCGCACTTGGTGACGAAGGTGCCGAAGGAGAAGGTGACCGCGACGTCGTACTTGCCGGGGGTCAGCGTGATCTTGCCCGGTTTGGTGAGCTTCAGCTTCCCCTTCATCGTGGACATCTGCATGGGGGCCTTCTTGGGGATCGGCGGGTTCTTCTTCTCCCCGACGACCTTCAGCTCGCCGCCCCCGCCGCCCACCGTGATCCAGCCGGTGGGCTGGACCGAGTCCTGCGGGATGTCCATCAGGTCCGTGTTGTTCGAGGCCGGCTTCACGGTCTCCCAGGAGACGTCGACCTCGTCACCGACCTTCGCCGAGGCCGGAGCGCTGACCTTGGCGGTGGTCTCGCCCTCCACCGGGTCGCCGCCGCCCGCCGGCGGCACGCACTTGACGTTGAACTTGGTCTCCGCCGCCTGGGCGGGAGTGGCCCCGATGGCAATACCGGCGCCGCCGAGCAGCAGCGCGATCACGGCCGCGCTCACCCTCCGTTGGGTCTTCACAAATGCCCTTTCGTCGTCGGACTGATCTCAGACGGTGCGGACGCCTGTGGTGCGTGTGGGGATCTCGGCCCCGGCGCGCTGTCCGGGGTGAACCACGGCAGGACCGCCGTGGTGGTCTGGGGGGAATCCGGCGCGGCCGCCGGCCCGGGCTCGAAAGCGCCCTGCTCGGGGGCGCTCGCGCCGCGGTGGCGGCCGCCGCCCGGCGCCGCGGTGCGCGGCCGGACCCTGTCGACGACGGCCATGCCGATACGGAAGACGGCGGCCGGGATCACCAGCAGGAGCAGGCCCCAGAACAGCAGCACCCCGTACGGGCGGTCCACGCCCCAGGGCTGGGTGGCCACGACCGTGTCGCCGTACTTGAGGGAGACGGTGTAGTCCCCGTGCGCCCCCGCCGCGAGGCTGACGTTCAGCCGGACCTCCGCCTTGCCGCCCGGCGGGATCGTGCCCTTCCACCGGACCTCGTCCCACAGCGGCGCGAACACCCCGTGGGCGGTGCCGAGCCGGAAGACCGGGTCCTTGACCGGGGCCGAGCCGAGGTTGCCGACGGTGACCGTGAACTTCCGGCTGGGCGGGGCCCCGAACCAGGTCAGCACCCCGTCCTCGCCCTCCAGCCGGACCCCGGTGAGCATCGCGAGGCGCGCCGTCCCGGACTCGGACGGCAGCTCGGCCACCGGGTGGTCGGTGATCTTCAGCGGGGCGGCGACGGTGGACTGGTCCCCGTTGACGGAGGTCACGTTGACGACGCAGGGGCAGGGCTTGGGGGGTGCCACCACGGCCAGCCGGGCGGTGAAGCGCCCGTCGTCGCCGACCGAGACCGCGGCCCCGTCGGCGTTGGCGCAGCTGTTGGTGCCGCCGATCATGTTCTGCCCGCAGACCAGCAGCATCACCAGGGTCTTGGCGCGCCAGCCGGTGCCGGTGACGGTGATCTCGGTGCCCTTCGCGGCCTCCTGGAGCGAGAGCGCCACGGCGGGCTTGCCCTCGTCGGCCACGGCCGCCGGGGCCGGGAACAGGAGCAGGGCGCACAGCGCCAGCCCCGTCGCGATGAGGGCCATGGCCTTGCCGCCGACCGCTGCGCTCACCTGGATGCTCCCGTCAGCTCGTGTTCCGGTGCCCGGTTCCCCGCGGGTACGGGCTCCTCGTCCGCCGGCGGTCCGCCGCGGGCCCGCCTGCCGCGTACGAGGAGCAGCGCGGCCAGGACGACCCCGCCGAGGCCGAGCAGCCCGGCGCCGACCCCGGCCGCGATCCCCCAGGGCACGAACCACGCGGACGCGGTGGCGGTGGCCGGGGCCGCGCCGGGGGCGGTGACCCTGAGGGTGAGGGCGACGTCGTCGAGGACCGGGGCTCCGGGCCAGGGCTCGGTCAGCGACACCCGCTGGCCGGGGAGCAATTCCACGGGCAGGGCGCGGGCGGTGCGGCCCGGGACCTCGCCGAAGAGCCCCTCGGCGCGCAGGGCCAGTTCGGGGGCGAGGGCCACGTTGCCCCGGTTGACCAGGGTGTACGCGACGACCGCGCGGGCGCCCTTGCCCCGTACGGAGACGTCCTCGACCGTGAGGGCGGCCAGCGTCGGGCCGCCGACGCGCAGGTGGACCCGTACGCCCGCCTCGCGGCCGTCCGCGGTGGCGATCACGGCGGCCGGGTGGTCGCCGGGGAGGGAGGCGGGCGGCAGGGTGACCGTGAAGGGGACCACCGCGCGGGTGCGGGGCGGGATCTTCACGGTGGTGGCGGCCCCGAAGCTGATCCAGGAGCCGGCGCCGGGAGCCGCGCTGCTCTGGCGGCCTCCGGCCGCGGGGGCGGCCGGCCGGACGGCGAGCGCCCCGTCGGCCGTGTTGTAGGCGTCGGCCCCGCGCAGGGTGACGGTGCGCTCCCGGTCGGAGGTGTTGGTCAGGGCCAGCCGGTCCTCCAGGACGGTGCCGGCGGGGCCCGCGAGGTAGAAGTACGGGCGCGTCGGTGCGGCGCCGCCCGCGGCGGGCTCGGCGGTCCAGCCGGGCTCGTCGGCGGGGGCGGCGGGGGCGGCGG